>WQUU01000260.1 GCA_009781925.1 Bacillota bacterium
TCTCCTTCACCAAAGTGGGCGCGGACGGGACGACCCCGCTCACCGGCGTCAAATTCACCCTGTACCCGCTGCTGCCGCCCGATCCCGGCGTGGAGGGCAGTACGGAACAGCCGGATATGGCCAACCCAATCACAGCGATAAGCGCGGACGGCTCCGATTCCACAATTCCGGCCGGCTTCGTGGATTTCGGCGGGCTCAAGAGCGGCGACTACCAGCTGGTGGAGACGCAGACAGTTCCGGGCTATGCGCTCCCGGCCGGCTCCTGGAAAATCACGATCAACGCGGCGGCGACCGGGGTAGGCGCGGATCAGTCGGTCAAAATCATCGTCTTTGAGGGCATGCCCATGGCCTTCATGGAGACAAAGACGATCCGTGAGGACGGAACGACGGCCACGGCCCTCGCGGTGCGCAACTACCTGCAGCAAGTGCTGCCCATCACGGGCGGTATTGGCAGCATCCCGTTTGTCATCAGCGGCGTCGGGCTGATCGGCGTCAGTATTATCCTGAGCTTTTCGATCAAAGATAAAAAAAATAAAAGGAGTAGGGCGTAAGGGAAAGACTCGGCTTATGCAGCTCTCGCCGCAGCGGTGCTGTTAAAAATAAGTTTCCGAATCATACTTTATTGTCACGCAAAGGAGAGTTAAAAGTAACATGAAAAAGCGCGTATTAGGCCTGTTTGCCTGTCTCTTGGTTCTATGCTTTATCGCCAGCCCGGTTGTGGCGCTGGCGGCGGATTACACAAATCCGGAGACAGTCCAGCCGCAGCCTGCCAACACGACCGGAACCCTAAATATCCATAAGTATGCTCTGACAAATGACCTCATGCCCGGCCAGAACGACGACACCACCGGTACCAATGACCTGGCGCCGACCAGCCCTTACAGCAACACACCGCTGAAAGACATCATTTTCAACGTATATCCGGTCAGTCCCATTCAGACGGGGCCAGATCCATATGGCAATTACAGCGATCAGTACCCCACCAGCCCGATCACCCTCGCGATGCTTGACAGTTATACAAGTCCGACGGTGATTACGCAAAATGGCGTCCCGTTCCCGTTGGGCGCCGCCCAACCGATCACAACGGATGCGGCCGGTCTGGCGACGCTTTCAGGGCTGAACGGCGTCTTTCTGGTGATTGAGCAGAAGGATCCGCGTGTGGCAGAGCCCGCCGCGCCGTTCCTGGTGGCGGTGCCGATGACAAATCCCACAGGGGACGGCTGGCTCACAGTTGTTGACGTCTATCCTAAGAACGAGACGCTGAATATCGCAAAGGCCGCTGACCGCGGCGCCTACAATGTCGGCGATACAGTGACGTATACGATCACCGCTGATGTGCCGACCACGATCAACACGGCAAAGGCCTATTCGATCACAGATCCGCTCGACCCGGCCCTGACTTATGCCGATGTGGCGGTGGTGGCCGCGACGACAAAGAATGTAGACGGCACCTTGGGTACGCCGCAGGCTATGCTGACAGCGGGGACGGATTACACAGTGGATACTTCCGGTGTCACCATTGCGCTTACATCTGCCGGAATGCAGAAACTCGCGCAGGGAGACGGGGCGGATCCATACCTATATCTCCAGACGACGCTCAGCACGACACTCAACAAAACGGTGTTAAACTATACGGATACCAGCACCGCGATGAGTAAGCCGCAGGACAGCACAACGATGGTGGCGGCGCTGCCCAATTACACGGTTCCCAATAATGCCCAGATCAACTTCACAAACCAGTATGATGAAGCAAAAACTGTCGTCAGCAACGAAGTCGATATCAACACGGCGGTCATCGATATCACCAAGATCGACGCCGCCACGGCTAACGACGCGACGCCCACGAAGCTTCCGGATGCGGAATTTAAGATTGCGACCAGCTCAGATAATGCCCAAAATCAGCATTTTCTGAAGACCGACAGCGCCGGAAATCTCTATGACTATTGGGACGGCGTCCTCCCTGCGCCGACCGACCACCTCTATTATACGGACGACGGCGCCACAGTCGCGCCCGGCGGACTGAAGGATTATGTGGTTACCACCGACAGCAGCGGCAACGCGAGCCTTGAGGGGATCGCGGACTACAATGGGTTTGTGACGGCTGATAGTTCGAGCGGCGCCACTACATATTCTGCGGATTGGCTGAGCTATTATCTCGTCGAGACGAAAGCCCCGGCCAACTACAATCTGGTGCCGGGTATCATAACAGTGACCTTTGACGCGAGCATGTCGGCGGGTTCCGCTGCGACCCACATCGCCTCGGTCACGGTGACCAACAACCATGGCTTTATGCTGCCGAAAACGGGCGGCGCGGGCACCATCCTGTTCACCGTCGGCGGTATCGTGATCATTGGCATGGCAGTGATCCTTCTGCTCGGCTCCAAGAAGAAGAAAAGAACGCCGCCAAGTAAAAACCTGTAAAACGCGAAAAGCAATTGAAAGTACGGGGTTGTAGCAAAACGCAGGAACGGGGCGTCCGGGAGGCCACCCCCTACAATATGCGCTGCATGATTCAAAATGCGTACACATGATGTAGGGGTCGGCGTCCTCGACGCCCCGTTTTGCTACAGCCCGCAGTCCACTTTCATTGGACTTTGAGGGCGTATGAAAAAAATATTCATTGTGGGCCTGCTGGTCTTGCTCGGCGTCGGGCTTGTTTTTTACCCCAAGATTGCGGACTATTTCTCGGCGAAAAATGCGTCCGTTGCGGTTGAAAATTATGCGGCGTCGGTGTCCAAAATCGACGAGAACGCGATTGCGGAAGAGCTGAAAAAGGCCGAGGATTATAACAGCGCGCTGACGGGGGAGGGGATACACGACCCCTTTGTACCGGGCAGCGGCTCCGTTATGGGGGCGGATTATTTGAGTCTGCTCAACATCGACGGCACGATGGGCTATCTGGTGATCCCGGAGATCAATGTGAACCTGCCGATCTACCACGGCGCCTCCGAGGAGACGCTGCGCAAGGGCGTGGGCCATCTGGAGGGCACATCGCTGCCGGTGGGAGGGGAGGGCACTCACGCGGTTCTGACCGGACACACGGGTCTGACAAACGCGCGGCTGTTCACCGACCTGACAGAGCTCAAACGCGGCGACACCTTTTATGTCCACGTTCTGGGCATGGTACTGGCCTATCAAGTGGATCAGATCAAAGTTGTCGAGCCGGCGGACACCAGTGATTTGCTCCCGGTCGAAGGCAAGGATTACGTGACTCTGGTGACCTGTACGCCCTATCGGGTCAACAGCCACCGGCTGCTCGTGCGGGGAATCCGCATCCCCTACACGCCCGCCACGGCGCAGAACACGGCGGCGCCCGCTCCCGTCATGACGCAGGAGAACAAGCTCCTGCTGAGAGCGGGGCTCATTACGGCTGCCGCCATGCTGGCGCTCATT
>WQUU01000261.1 GCA_009781925.1 Bacillota bacterium
CAGAAACGGGGAATAAAGATTGAATTGTTTCAAGAAACGCCGCCCCCCGGACAACGCTGCCGGTTGGGCCGGATCTGTGCGTCAAGTTGCAAAAGCGGCGTCTCTGCCCAGGGTGATCCGGAACCTGTGGAAACTCTTTACAAAGCGCCAAAAGGTTGTTCTCGTATCGGTGAGCGTTATGAATACGGCGGCCGCCGTCTCTGTGGTGCTGCCATCGGTTATTATCGGCCAGATGGTCTCTTCCCTCACTGTCAACGCATCCGCTCCGATTTGGGGCCGTATCGGTCTGCTGGCGGGGCTGCTGATGCTGTTTGTGGCCCTGCGCGTCTACATCCACATTGCGTTGCATTGGGTCTTGCCGCGTGTTGAGGCCGCCCTGCGTTCGGTGCAGATCAACCATGGCTTAAAAACGCCCATTTCAACAAATGTTGACGAGAATCAGTCTACCGGCGAACTGAGTTCTCTTATGAGCAAGGGGGCAAAAGCCGGTGCCGACACGGTCAAAGTGGTTTTCAACGATTTGATGCCCGCGGTTTTGCAGGCCGCGGTCGCCGTCATCGCCGCGTTTTTGAATCAATGGCTGATCGGCCTCTTGCTGCTCGCTTCGGGTATCGCGAGCACCCTCATCACCCAGCTCCAGCTGCGCAGCCAGGGCGGGATTCGTGTCGCGATTGAACGGGCCAAATCGGCCCTCGATGGTGTGACCATTGAACTTTTGGGCGGCAAATCCGTGATCCGGACGTTGAATGCCGCCGAGTCTGAAGCGAGGCGTGTAGCGGATCGAGCGATGGAACTGTCCGCGGTTGAGGTTCGCCATCACAAAATGATGGGCCTGTTCGATGCCGCTAAAACCTTCTCCGAGAACATTTTCACGATCGTCGTCCTGATTGTTGCGGCCGGATTTGTCGCCGGCGGCGCGAATCCGGGGCTTGTGCTGACCCTCTACCTGCTGTTCATGCAATTTGTCACCCCCTTGCGGGACATCCACCGCATCAGAGACGAGTTGAACGAATCGGGCACGCAGCTCGGTATCGTATTTGAAGATTTAAATACGCCGGTTGATCCGATCTTTACTCGTCCGGACGCTACGCCGTCGCCGCACGGCGTCGAAGTGATGGTCGACCATGTCAGTGCGGGGTATGATTCCCAAAAATCAGTTGTCAAAGATGTCTCGCTCGCCATTTCGGCCGGAGCATTCGTCGGAATCTGCGGCCCGCGCGGATGCGGCAAGTCCACTTTGATCAAAGCGGTTGTCGGGATTCATTCTCCTTCCCGCGGACATATCATGATCGAAGGGCTGGATACGACGGCCATGAGCATTCATCAATACGCCGAAACGGTCGCCTATATTTCACAAGATTCCTATGTTCCCTCCGGCACAATTCGTGACAACCTTCTGCTGGGCCAGCCACACGCGCTCCCCGATGAACAATTGATCGCGGCTCTCGGCCAGGTCGGCCTCCTGAACGAGATCACAAAAAAGGGCGGATTGGACACCAGAGTCGGTGAAGACGGCCAGGGCTTGTCAGGCGGGCAAAAACAATGCCTGGTTCTGGCCCGCATTTTATTGCGCCCGGCCAAGCTGATTGTCCTGGATGAAGCCACTTCAGCCTTGGATAATATCACAGAGGAACTTATCATGCACACCTTGGAAGCAACGGGTAAAACCATTATCGCCATCGCGCATCGTTTGTCCACGCTCCGCAATGCCGATCAGATTATCGTCATGAAGGAGGGCCGAATCTGCGAACGGGGCACTTATATTTCGCTGGATCACCAAGAGGGCTTTTTCCACAGCCTCCTCCATGCCGGTGAGGATGCAAACGGTGTGCAGTAACGCTTGATACAACTTTGTGGGCGATTATCGTATCATAGCGGTAATTGACGATGGGCAGGTGGTGATTCACCTCATTCATATCGCCCATCGGCGCGATGTATACACACAGTAATGTTGTTTGAAAGGAACTCTTACCAGTGGCGAGGGTTCCTTTTCTGTTTTTCTGTTACTGCCTTTTGTTTTTGTTGTCTGTTACCGCCTTTTGCGTTTCGCTCTTGAAAAAACTGCCGCCCGCATGTATAATATTACGATACAAACGCGGGAATCGCAAAGAGGGCAAAAACATGCACGATAAGCTTTTTATCAAGGGCGCCAGGGAGAACAATCTCAAGAACATCGACCTCTCGATCCCCAGGGATAAACTGGTGGTCTTTACCGGACTGTCCGGCAGCGGGAAGACTTCGCTGGCCTTTGACACCATCTATGCCGAGGGGCAGCGCCGCTATGTGGAGTCCCTCTCGTCCTATGCCCGGATGTTCCTGGGGCAGATGGACAAGCCCGACGTGGATTACATCGAGGGCCTCTCTCCGGCCATCTCCATCGACCAGAAGACCACCTCCAAAAATCCCCGCTCCACCGTCGGCACCGTCACCGAAATTTACGACTACCTGCGCCTGCTCTGGGCCCGGGTGGGCACGCCCCACTGCCCGAAGTGCGGCAAGGAGATCAGGCAGCAGACCATTGACCAGATCGTGGATCAGGTGCTGGCCCTGCCGGAGGCCACGCGGATCCAGATTCTGGCCCCCGTCATCCGCGCGCAGAAGGGCGAGCACCAGAAGGTCTTCGCGGACGCCCGCAAGTCCGGCTATGTCCGCGTCCGGGTGGACGGCAGCATTTATGATCTGAGCGAGGAAATTAAGCTCGACAAAAATAAGAAGCACAGCATCGAAGTTGTGGTGGATCGTCTGACTGTCCGGCCAGACGCCGGCCAGCGGCTGACGGACTCCATCGAGGTCGCCTCCGCCCTGGCCGGCGGGATTGTGCTCGTGGATGTGGCGGATCAGGGGAGGGAACTCATGTTCTCCCAAAACTACGCCTGCGAGGACTGCGGCATCTCCATCGAGGAACTGACGCCCCGGATGTTCTCCTTCAACAACCCCTACGGGGCCTGCCCCACCTGTACCGGCCTCGGGATGCGGCTGCGCATCGACCCGGACATCCTCATGCCCAACAAATCCCTCTCCCTCATGGACGGCGGCCTGGTCGCCTCCGGCTGGGGGAATCTGCGCAGCGACAGCATCTCGATGATGTATTTTGAGGCCCTGGCGAAGAAGTATCACTTCAAACTCACCGAGCCCATCAAAAATTTCAGCCCCGAGGTCATCGACGTCATCCTCTACGGCACAAAAGGCGAAAAATTGACCCTGCAGTATGACCAGCCCAGGGGCCGAGGCATCCTGAACCAACCCTTTGAGGGGATCGTCAACAACCTCGAACGGCGCTACAAGGAGACCCAGAGCCAGGCCATGCGTTTTGAGCTGGAGCAGTATATGAGCGAGACCCCCTGCCCGGCCTGCCACGGTCTGCGCCTGAAAAAGG
>WQUU01000262.1 GCA_009781925.1 Bacillota bacterium
GACAGGCACGAAAATCCCGAATTCTCGATTTACGGAACGGATAAATCCGTTCCCTACGAGTTATAAACCGCACGATTCACGATAAGTTAGTGCACATGGGACACTCCCTCAGTCAACGGTCAAATCTCCTCAAACTCGCAGTCGAGCTTTTTCCGCTCGCCCGCAAACGAATAGTAGTCGGGTTTCCTGTCATAAAACAGCTCCAGCTCAAACGAGGCGTTGCGGATGATGTCGTCGAACAGTTCCGCGTTCATACAGTAGTGGTTTTCCTCCGGGTCGTGCCAGAACAGGGTCGTCCCGCAGACCGAGCAGAAGCCGCGCTCGATCTCCTCATCGTGATACACGGCGATCTTGTCCTCTCCGCGCGGGAACTCCACATTCTCCTTCGGCCCAGGATCAACGGACAGTACCGGCCCGGAACTCATGCGCCGGCAGTCCTCACAGTGGCAGGCATAGACAAAAGTGCCGTATTCTTTGATGACAATTTCAACCGCGCCGCAGAGGCAGTGGCCGTGAATATTGGTCATAATGATACTCTCCTATCGATTTATTATTCCCCCGGATCCTTTTCCGCGTACACGCTCACGCCGCGGAACGCCTTGTCCGTGTTCAGCTGCTCCACGGCCCCCGGCAAAGCCTCGCGGACGCGCCTGCCGTTTTTGCTGGAGATCATCACCCGGTAGCGGTAGCGGTCGCTGACCTTCACCACCGCCAGAGGCGCGGGGCCCAGAACCGCGGCTTCACCGCCGCTCAGGGCGCGCTCCAGGAGCTGTTTTGCCGCGTGGCAGCATTTTAGAACTACATGCTCGTCCGGGCCGGAGGCGTTGACGGCGTAGAGTTCAAAAAATGGCGGGGAGCTTTGCAGCTTACGCAGCGCGATCTCGGCGGCGTAAAAACTCTCGTAATCCTGCACCGCCGCCTGTAAAATCACCTGATTTTGCGGCGTGAAGGTCTGAATAACGGCCCTGCCCAGACGCTCGCCCCGTCCGGAGCGGCCCACCACCTGGGTGATGAGGCTGAAGGTTCGCTCGGCGGAGCGGTAGTTCCCGGCGTAGAGGCTCTGATCCGCGTTCAGAACGCCCACCAGAGTGACGTTCTCGAAGTTGAGGCCCTTGGTGACCATCTGCGTGCCCACAAGGATGGGGATGCTCTCTGCGCGGAACTTGCTTAAAAGCGCGTTATGTGAGCCCGCCGGGGCCACGGTGTCCGTGTCCATACGCAGTACCGGCACGCCCGGAAAGAGCCCGCTCAGCTCCTCCACCACCCGCTGCGTGCCGTCCCCCACAAAGCTGAGGCTGCCGCCGCATTCGGGACAGACCCTGTCCGGCGCGCGGCTAAAGCCGCAGTAGTGACAGAGCAGCCGCCGGTTGACGCTGTGGTAGGTGAGGTTCACGCTGCAGCGCGGGCAGCGGTAGGTATAGCCGCAGTCGATGCAGGTGACGAGTTTACTGGCCCCCCGGCGGTTGATGAAGAGAATACTCTGCTCGCCGTTGTCCAGATTCTTTTGCAGTTCCTCGCGCAGGATGCCGCTGACGCTACCCTTATTCTCCGCCCGGAGCTCCCGCTTCATGTCCACGATCTCCACCGCCGGGAGCGCCTGGCCATTAAACCGGGCGGGGAGGGTGAAGAAGGCGTATTTGCCGCTCTCTGCGGCATAGCGCGACTCCACCGACGGCGTGGCGGAGCCCAAAAGCAGCAGCGCCGATCCCCGGGCGCAACGGAACTTCGCCACATCCCTGGCGTGGTAGCGGGGGTCGTTCTCGGAGCGATAGGTATCCTCCTGCTCCTCGTCGATGATGATCGCGCCCAGATCGGCCACCGGCGCGAACACCGCGCTGCGGGTGCCGACCACGACCCGGGCCGCGCCGCTTTTGATGCGCTTCCACTCGTCGAGGCGCTCGCCCACGGCGAGAGAGCTGTGCAATACCGCCACCCCGTCCCCGAAATGGGCGGAAAAAGTTTCGATCATCTGGGGTGTCAGGGCGATCTCCGGCACCAGCAGAATCGCACTTTTCCCCGCCTTGCACAGGCGGTCGATGAGGTGCAGATATACGGTGGTTTTTCCGCTGCCGGTGACGCCGAGGAGGAGCGCCGCCTTCGCCTGCCGGCCGTCCGCCAGGGCTGTCAGCCCGTCGAAAACCCGCGCTTGAGCCGGCGTAAGCTCGGGCAGAGGCGCGCCGCCGACAGACACAACAGGCCGGCGGTAGACCTCCTTCTCGTCAACGGCGGCGAGGCCGTTTTTGACGAGGGTATTGACGCTTTGGGCGCCGGCCCCTGTAAAATACCGCAGCTCCGGCACGGAGATACGGCCCGCCGAACACAGTACGCGCAGGAGCTCCGCCATCATCGGCGCGCTCTTGCGCTTTTGCTCCGCCAGGGCCAGCGCCTCCTCCGCGGAGACTGACAGTTCGATCATTTTGACGGTCTTGTCGCCCACGCGGCGCACGCCCCGGCTGTCGAACCAGAGCCCGGCCGGGAGCATCGCCTTTAAGGCGCTGTAGACGGTACAAAAAAAGCGCTCCCGCATCCAGAGGGCCAGTTTGAGCTGTTCCTCCCCGGCCACGGGGACGCGATCCAGCACCTGCTCAATCGCCTTGAGTGGCCGGGCCAAACCCCCGGCGGCTTCGCCGTCATTGACCACCCCGTCAGGCGCAGGGACAGCGCCTGCCACCCCTCCGGAGGAGGGGAATCGTAAAGGAAAGGGGATATTTAGTTTGGGGTTTTCCGGCGAGACGCGGAGTACAAAGCCCTCGCTCCGCCGATTGCCTCTGCCGAAGGGCACGACCACCCGCACCCCCGGCACACATTCCTCCAGCAGATTTTCGGGGACGCTGTAGTCAAAGGGCCGATCCACCCAATAGGGCGCGGCGGAGACAGCGACTTTCGCGATATAGCTTTTCTCCATGTCTCCACCCCCTTTCGGAAAAGTAATGGGGAATAACTGCAGTGCCCTCACCTATTCACTATTCGCTATTACTTAATTATCTGCTGATCGTCAGTCTTCCCGTATAGACTTCCTCAATCGCGCTGGAAACGGGCTTCTGATCTAGGATGTCGCCTTCGGCCTCGGCCTTGCTGGCGATGCTGCGGGCCCGCCTGGCCACGAGATTCACGAGTTGATAACGGCTGCCGACCTTTTTCACCAGATCGGCCACAGGGGGGTAGAGCATCATAATACAGTCACCTCAAAAATGAATTTTTGGTCAATTTGTAGGAAACAGATTGATCTGTTCCGCCATAACGATTCAACGAAGCATTGGTCAATTTGTAGGGAACAGATTGATCTGTTCCGCCATGTCGATTCAACGAACCATTGGTCAATTTGTAGGGAACAGATTGATCTGTTCCGCCATAACGATTCAACGAAGCATTGGATTCATGCGGGAGACCGGAACGGATCAATCCGTTCCCTACAGATCTTCCGCGCGCCCCGCGGCACGAACCGCCACCGTCTCCGTCGGGATGGCGGAGAGGATGACGTGGCCGCTGTCCGTGATGAGCACCGCTCTGGTGCGGCGGCCACAGCTGGCATCGATGAGGCTGCCCCGCTCGCGCGCGTCCGAGATGACGCGCTTGATGGGCGCCGACTCCGGGCTGACAACGGCCACGAGCCGCGCGGAGGACAGCAGGTTGCCATAGCCGATGTTGATGAGCTTCAAATGTTTCGCCCTCCTAGCCGGCGTCACCAGGCTGAGACAATCCCTGTATGATAAGCGCCATCGTGAAGCCTCTTTTGAAACTGGCAAAATTCTTGTCTTCAGTCTTCATATCCATCTCTTCAAGATACTGCTCAAATCTCTCTTTAGATTCTCCGCTCAGTTTTTGCAGTAATTCTTGCTGCGCATTCAGAAGTTTTTCTTTGGCCCTCAAATACTTTTCATTATTATGAAGACTTTCGTAAATCTCATCTCTGTTCGCTGTGTATATTTCCCTTGCCAACGCATCAAAATCTTCCGGACTGTAAATCTCAAGAGCATCAAGAATGTTTTCCATTGTCAATCCCTCCGAATTATATCCTTCAACGCGCCGCCCTTATTCGATATTCTGCACCTGTTCCCGAATCTTCTCGATCTCCGCCTTCAAATCCACCACAACGCGGGCAACCTCGGCGTCCGCGCACTTGGAGCCGCAGGTGTTGGCCTCGCGGTTGAACTCCTGGATGAGAAAATCCAGCTTCCGCCCTACGGGAGAGCCCTCTTTCAGCATCTTCCGCGCCTGGGCGATGTGGCTCTTCAGCCGGACAAGCTCCTCGTCCACCGCCACGCGATCCGCAAAGACGGCGGCCTCCTGCAGGACGCGCTGCTCCTCGATTCCCGCCGTGCCCAGAATTTCCGCCATGCGCGCATAGAGGCGCTCCCGGTATTCCCTCACCGTCTCGGGGGAGCGCGCCGCGATGACAGAGACCATCTCCTCAATCGTGCAAAGCCGGCTCTCGATGTCCGCGCGCAGGGCTTCGCCCTCTCGGCCGCGCATGGCGTCAAATGCGTCGAGCGCCGCTGTGAGGATTCTGCCCAGATCGGCGGCAAAACCCTCGCTGTCCGTCTCCAGCTTTTCCACTGTCAAGACGTCCGGGAAGCGGGCAATGACCGAGGCGCTCAAATCCTCTTTCACGCCGCAGAGCTCCGCAACGGTTTTGAGGGCGTCGGCATAGCCCCTGGCCAACGCCGCGTTTACGGCGACGGCCATATTCTCCGCGCCGGAGCCGTCCACATTGATGAAGACGTCCAGCTTGCCACGGGAGACCCGGCTCTGGATGGCGGCCTTGACGCCCTCCTCCGCGAAGAGAAAGCTCCGCGGCATCCGCACGGCGATATCCAGGTAGCGGTTGTTGACACTTTTTAATTCCACAGAGAATTTGAGGCCCTGGCTCTCCCCCTCCGCCGCGCCGTACCCGGTCATACTGAGAATCATAGTTTCTCCTAGCCCGTCATTGCGAGCGAAGCGAAGCAATCCAGGGTCTTGACCTTCAGGGCTTTCTGGATTGCTTCGTCGCTGCGCTCCTCGCAATGACAAAAAAAGATTATTTCACGTGTATCGCGACGCGCCGGATATAAAAGCCGATCAACCGGCTCAAGCCGATGTCGTAAACCACAAAGACAATGTTCCCCAGCGCCTGGAGCGCCGCCCAGGGGAGCTGCGTACCGAGCTGCGAGAGCAAAATCTGAGCGCTTATGAGGAAGAGGAGTGCAAATACGGCGTTAAACAGCAGGAGTTTGATTACCCAGCACAGGGGAGTCGGCCTGATTTTTCGCTCCAAGAAGCTCTTCAGCGCCGGATAATAGCCCAAAAAAGCCGTGTACAGCAACGCGGGGTTTAAGTTCTGCGCCGTGAGCAGCAGGGACAGCGCCGCCGTGACGCCAAAGACGGCAAAAGCCTGGAGCAGACCTGCGTGGATCACCGCCGCCGCCGTCAGAAATCCCGCCACGGCCACGATGGCAATTCCGGCCAGAGGCAGCGCCGACGCCAGATAGTTCAGTACGACGCCCAGCGCCGCGAGCAGGGCGCAGCGCGCCAGCGTTTTGACCGATTTCCGCATCTCAGCAGCACATGCGGCCGCCGCCCATCATGGAACAGCAGCAGTCCGCGCACATGAGGGAGGTGCAGATGTCACAGCCGTCCGTGTTCTGCATTCCGCCGAACCCCGGCGAGCGATAGGCCTGTCCGCCGGAGCGCATGAACTGCAGGGCCTGGCGGTACTCCCCGTTATTCGGCTCCATGTTGACGGCGGTCTGGAAATAGCGGTCGGCCTCATCGATCCAGCCCTTGCGGTAAGAGAGGCTGCCCATGAGGAAGTTCCACTCCGCGCCCCGATCCGTGCAGGCGCCCAGCATCTGCTCCGCCTGCGCGATATTCCCGGCGTTGATCGCCATACGGATCTGGGCGAATACACCGGTGGAGGAGCCGGAGGAAGCGCCGGATCCCGGCGTATATCCCCCGCCGTACCCGCCCGGGCCCGGGCCTCCGCCCCCGCCTCCGCGCATCTTGGTGATGGAGTCGTAGGCCTCATTGACCTCCTTCATCTTCTCCTGGGCCAGATCCGCGAGGGGGTTGTCGTGGTAGTTGTCCGGGTGGTACTTGCGGGCCAACTCCCGGTAGGCCTTCTTTACATCTTCGTCGCTGGCGGTCGGGCTCACGCCGAGGACGCCGTATGGGTCAGCCATGTTGTATCTCCTAATTAGGATTTTCTTTTGCAGGGCCGGGCTTCCATGCCAGACCGCTGTAACCCAGAGCATTGCAAGCGGGGATGGAACCCCGCCCCTACATCGTTTTCCGGTCGTTTCGGCGCGGATTCCACCGCCCGGCAAAGACCATCTCCGCGATCCAGGGGATGCCGAGATAGATGATATTTTCAAGAATCGGCGTATACGCCCCAGGAGTTAAGAGCTGAAACGCCGCGCCCATCAGGTTTTGGGAGTGCCGCAGGCTGCACCGCAGGCGCTCCTCCGCTTCCGGCGTCAGCCTGCCTCCCGCGAGGCCGTAGCGGGCGGTCAGCGGATTATAGCGGCCCCGCGCGCTGTCCTCCTTCAAATCATTGACGGCGTCCAAAAGATAGACCGTTCTGCCCGTATGGTAGAAGAGTTCACTTAAAACCCGCCGCCGCGCAGCATCCGTAGCGCCCCCTGCCGCGGCCGCCAGGATCAGAGAGAACTTGTCCGCCGCGGTGTCCAGGCTGTCACAGCCCTCCCGCTCCAGCTTACCCAGGGCTGCCAGCAGCTCCCGGGTCTTGATGTCAAACTCCGGGGCCAGTTTCGCGGCCTTGCGGTAGGCCCCGCGCAGCAGGAGCGACGCAGTCCCCGCGCCCAAGGCGCGGAAAAAACTTTCGTCCTCCCGATTGTCCCGCAGTTTCCAATAGCTCAGAATGACACTGTAATCCGCCGCCGCAAAAAGCGGGGCATCCGCCGACTGGACACACCTCTTCCGCAGGGGGTGCACCGCGCAGCGCCGGAAGGCGCAGGCGGGTTTTTCGCCCTCTGACAGCAGCATGGCGAGGAAGGTGAAGTCAAAATTCAGGATCAAGCGGCTCAAAAGGCCGTAACGCTTCTTCAACGCGTGGCAGAGCCCACAGTAGACGCTCTTGTAGGTCTCGAATTCCCGAACTTTCAGCTCCCCTTTCAGGGGGCGCACATAGCCAAACATCAGCGCAGAATCTCTGTGATCTCATAGGCCACGGCGCGCCGGCGCAGAGGCACGGCGATTCCAAGGCCCACGATAAGCCCCGCAAAGCTCCATATGACGGAGAACGTGTCACTGCTATGGAAAAATACGCTGAACAGGTAGCCCAGCAGGAACCCAAGGCCCGGAATTAGGTATAGAAAGAGTGTCGCAGCAGCCCGGTTTCGAACCAGCACGCGATCCCCGCTCCGCGCGCCGGCGGTGTTGCGCGCCAAGGCCACAGGGACATGGTGCTGGGCGCAGCCGGCGCAGGAGGCGCAGCCGCCCCCGCAGCTTCCTGCCCGCAAAACCGCCACTTCCGCCTTGTCCGCGCTGACAACGCGTTTCATAATCGCGTTCTGTATCAATCCGGGTCTCCTCCTATGGGGTGGTGGCTGTGAGCGTCACGGTGACGTTGTAGGGGCCGCCGATGACGCCGGGCCCGGAGACGTCCAGATTCCAGGTTAGCGACACTGTCCACTGTCCCGGGCCGTCGGCGACGGCGAGATCCGCGGTGGCGGAGATGTCCCCCGCTGTCATGGCGTTGACCGCTTCCGGGTCTCCCCGGACGGTGACGTTCACACCTTCCCCGCCGATCTGCCAGTCCACGTTGGGCGGCAGGTTGATCACCGAAATATTTGTGACGTTAAATGACCGCGTAGTCAGACCCGTGATCTTCACGCTGACATCCGCCGACATCGTCCCGGAGAAATTCCTGAGCCCCTCCGGGATGGGAATATCATTGACCGTAAAAGAGGACTCCGTAGCAATCGTGGCCAGATCAACCGATCCGATGGTAAGGGAGTCAATACCCTGCAAAATCACGGGATCCCCCGCCAGCTCAACGGTTTCCGGCACGATTTGGATGTTGGCGTTCGCCGCTGTCGCGCCGCCGCCGGGGCTCACATCCAGCGTCAGGCGAACGGTTTTTACGGCGGTGACGGGGAGCGTTGCGTGGACGGAGATCGGGTCGAGTTTGAGGTCGTTGAGAACGGTGTCGTCCACCGGTCTGTCATTGGCGTCGTTCAGAACATAGGCCGTATCCTGCGCCAGAGTGGCATCAACATCTTTCTGGCTCAGGTTTACCCAGGCGTAACTCACTTTATTTACAGCGCTCTGCGGGCCGGAGATCGTAATAGCCGCCGGGTCGAATGTGATTTTGCCGTCCGGTTTGAATCCGTCCGCGGTTGTGCCTGTAAACGCGCCCCGCACTTCCACGTCTTTGCTGATCTGTCTTTCAACACTAAAGACGATGCCGGCCGGCGAAGTGGTGCCTGTGATCTTTGTACTGTCCACCTCGGAGGGAAAAATCACCGTGGCCGGCCGATTCAGGCCGTCTTGCGGCTCCGTGATGTCGGTCACATCCACCGAGACGGAGAGATTGTCCGCACTCAACTTTGCCAATTCTCTCTGCGGGCCGGTCAGACGCAGATTGACCTTGTTCGTGGCGACATTGGTGATGACGAGTCCCAGGTCATTCAACTGCGGCTCGCCGTGGAAGGTCACCTGAACATCTACAATATTCGCCGTATCTGTCACAGACTGCGCGTTGACAATAAACCAGACCACAAGCGCGGCCAGCAGCGACACAATTCCCCACAGAATGCGGTTTTGAAAGATACTGTTATTCCGCGTTTTCTTGTCCATTGTTCTTCCTCTTGCGCAAGGAGCGCGGGCCCTTTTTCTTTGTCACAACAGTCTCCGGGATCAGTTCGCTCCTGAGGAGCTTCTCAAAGGTCTCCGCGCTCAGATGGCGCTTGAGCATTCCGTCCACCGCCACGGAGAGGGAGCCCGTCTCCTCCGAGACGATGGCCACCACGGCGTCGCTCTGCTCGCTCATGCCGATGCCGGCCCTGTGCCGCATCCCGAGATCTTGGCTGAGATTGTGGTTGGTGGACAGGGGGAGGATGCAGCCTGCCGCCGCGACCTGTCCCTCCCGGATGACAACGGCGCCGTCGTGCAGCGGGGCGTTCGGGAAAAAGATATTCTTCAGCAGCTCCGCGGTCACGTTGGCGTCCAGGCGGGTACCGGTATTGATCTGATCCGTCAGGCGGTTGTCCCGCTCAAAAATGATGAGCGAT
>WQUU01000263.1 GCA_009781925.1 Bacillota bacterium
CTTTGTGTATGTTGGTGAGCCTGTTCCCAAAATTGACCCGGTAAGGAACGTGGATTTTTTGTTGCTACTTCAAAAATCCATGCTGCTGTCACTTGTACAAAGAAACCTACTCAGCGCGTCACAAATGGAACACGTCATGGAAAAACTGGAGCCAAGCATTTAGCTTGGCTTTTTACATATCGAGCGCAAGTCGTTCATTTGCACATTTGACTTAGAAAATCAGTCCTCATATAATTTGATCGACGGGCTAAATAGCGTCGAAAGGGGCAGGACTTATGAATCGGTACGAAAAATTAAATCAGGACCGGCTTGTAGAAGAAAAAGTAAGTGTCGATCAAAAAACTTATAAAGTCGGGGCATATTGCCGTGTGTCCACAGACAAAGAGGATCAGGCCAATTCTTTTGAGAGCCAGCAGCGGTATTTTAAGGAGTACATTGAACGCAGGCCTAATTGGGAATTGGTTGAGATTTTTGCCGACGAGGGCATTTCCGGCACAAACACCAAAAAGCGCAAAGCGTTTAACCGTATGATCGCCGACGCAAAAAGCGGTGAGATTGATTTGATTATCACCAAGGAGATTTCCCGTTTTGCCCGGAATACGCTGGACAGCATCTATTACACCCGCGAGTTGAAAAAACGCGGCGTCGGCGTCATCTTTCTGAACGACAACATCAACACGCTTGACCCGGACGCGGAGCTTCGCCTGACCATCATGTCGTCCATCGCGCAGGAGGAGAGCCGCAAGACCTCCGACCGCGTGAAATGGGGGCAACTGCGGCAGATGGAAAAGGGCGTCGTGTTTGGGCGGGATATGCTCGGCTATGATGTGCGCGGCGGCCAATTGTTTATCAACGAAGAAGGCGCGAAAATCGTCCGAATGATCTTCAATAAATTCGTAAACGAGAGTAAGGGAACCCATGTGATCGCCCGTGAGCTTCGGGAAGCGGGCGTTACCACCAGCACCAGTAGGAAGCAGTGGTCAAACACCGTGATTTTGCGGGTAATCCGCAATGAGAAATACTGTGGTGATCTCGTTCAAAAAAAGACCTTTACGCCGGACTATCTTTCCCATGAAAAGAAGGGCAACAGAGGCGAGGAAGAATTTGTGATTATGAAAGATCACCACGAGCCGATTATCAGCCGCGAGATGTTTGACCGGGCAACTGAGATACTAGAAAGCCGCGCCTTTTCTCAGGAGAGGAAAGCGAAATACAGCAACCGCTACGCATTTTCAGGGAAAATCAAATGCGGGCGCTGCGGAGCGAGCTATGTGGCGCGGTACAAGACCCGGCAAGATGGAAGCCGGTATAAGGCGTGGCGGTGCTTTGAAGCGAATCGGAACGGCAATCCCCATGTGGATCAGGCGGGCAATCAACTGGGATGCTTCGGGGAGGGCTTACGCGACGAGGACGCCTTTCACATCATGCGGCTCGTATGTGGCAGCCTGGACTTTGAGAGAGATATAATCCTCTCAAATCTTGTTCACGCCATAGACAGCGTTATAAAAGAAGAATATGGCGCGGTAGATACAGCCAGGCTGGTAGAGAAGATCGGCCAAGTGGATGAGAAGCGCAGCCGCCTCATTGAGCTGTATATGAGCGGCGATATTGACAAGGAGCAGTTTATTACGGCGCGGGATAAATGCGACACGGAGGCAGCGGAGATCAAGAGCTTGATTGAGAGCATCGAGCAGCGGGAGCGGCTTCATGAGGCGCAGCAGACCCTGCTCTGTGATATCAAGGACGCATTGGATGAAATGATTTCAGGGATCACCCACGATGAAGAATTCTATCGTAGTATTCTGAATAAAATGGTCGTCCATGACAAAGACCACATCGACGTATATCTCAATTTACTGCCGTTCAAATGGAGTTACGCGATAGCAAAGGCGTCTAAAATGGGCGTGAATGACAAACGGAACATTTTCGATACGGAGATACCGATGTCGGTAAGCAGCCCCTTGAGTTCCGCGTAGGGCATGGCGTAGCGCTGGCTCAGATAACGCAAAGAGGCGCCGAGTTCGCCGTCTGGCCCGCCATATTGTGTGATGATAAACTTCGCCAGGGCCGGGTTCGGGTTCTTGATCTTTACAGGGTACTGAAGCCGCTTTTCATACGTGAACATCTCTTTTTACCCCCTCTCTTCCGTCATATTCCCAGGGCCAGGGATCATCCAGCCAGTTGAAGTGTTCGCTGTACTTGAGGTCGCCCCGGTCGAGAGGGCCGTAGCGCTCGACATAGCGGCGCTTGCCCTCCTCGTATAGAGGCAGAAACTTCTTGTACATCGCGAAGGCCTCGTCGTCGTCCTTATGGGTCTCCAGGTACAGGAACAGCTCGTGGAGTACGAAGCCGAGAGCCATCAGCTCCTCCAGGGGCGTGTCGATCTTCATAGTCGAGTTGACGATATTCTTAAATGGCAGGTCAAGGCCGGGGAACAGGGTTCCCCGGGACAGCGCCTCGTCGGCCTCATAGGCCGGAACCGCCGCCTGCTGCATCGGGACGTAAGCCAGCGCAAGGGGCGCGCAGGGCATCAACGCGCCGCTTTTGTGGTCACAGGTATTCATATTGCCGTAAGTCTCCTCCTTTTTCATGCGTCTTTGTGTGCCGTCTCATTCTATGGCGGAGGAGACTCAAGGGTGAGGGATTTACTGTAGGGCGCGATGCCCTCGGCGCGCCGTGTTGCGGCATAAAAAAACGGGCCGATGTGGGCATCGGCCCCTACATAGGGATGCCTCCATCCCTATATCTCCACCGCCCTTCCCCCCAGCAGCGCCGCCTCATCCGCTGAATGCGTGACGATAACCGCCGGCAGTCCACGCCCCCGCACCAGTGCGGCGGCGCGCTCCATCAGGGCGGGGTCGAGGCCGGTGAAGGGCTCGTCCAGCAGGAGAAAATCCCCCGGATAGCAGAGCGCCCTCGCGAGCGCTACGCGCCGCCGCATCCCGCCGGAGAGTTCCTCGGGCAGAAGCCCGGCGGCATCAGAGAGTTCCACCGCTTCCAGCCATTTCGCGGCAGCCGCGCGGCCGGATACCGCCGCGACATTGTCCAGGGCGCTGAGCCAGGGCAGAAGCCTGTCCTCTTGGAACATCAGCGCGGGCATTGCAGGCAAACCCGAAATCTCGCCGCTGTCCGGCCTTAAAAGGGAGGCCAGCAGGCGCAGGAGGGTCGTCTTTCCGCGGCCCGAGGGGGCTGAGATACAGGTGATCCCCTCAGACGAAAGCGTGAGGGAAAAATGTGCAAACACCGTCTTGCCGTCAAAGGCGAGGGAGACGTCAGTTAACAAAATCATACATGTGCCCTCCCGCCCTGTAAATGTTTAAAAGCAAAGCGGCAGAGAAGTTCCAGCAGAAAACTCAGGAGGATGACCGTCAGCGTCCAGGCGAAGAGTTCGTCCGTATTCAGATAGAGCTTAGAGTAGTAGAGCTGCGTGCCGATGGAGCTCCGCGGCAGGGTGATGACCTCCGCCGCGACGCCGGATTTCCAGGCGAGGCCCTGCGCCGTCAGACAGGCGGCTACGAGGCTGGGGAGGACGGAGGGGAGATAGACCAGCCGAACCGTTTTCCGGCGCCCGAAGCGGTAGACCCGCGCCAGTTCCAAAAGCCCCTTGTCCACGGACGCGATGGCGGCGGACAGCTGTTCCCAAATCACGGGGAGCACCATCAGCGCCGCGATGACGCCGGTCACCATGGCGCGCGACGCCCAGAGCAGTACGAGGATGATAAACGAGGCCACCGGCGTGGCCCGAATAACCCGGATGGCGGGGGCGAGGAGAGTCTCCGCCGTCTTCGACACCGAAGTGAGCACGGCCAGGCCCGCGCCGAGCAGCACCCCCGCGAGAAAGCCGCAGGCGATGCGCAGCAGCGAACTCCCCGCGCTCAGCCAGAAGACGGAAGTTCCGCCCATACGCAGCAGCGCCCGCACGACGGCAAGCGGGGAGGGCAAAATGAGCGCCTTCCCCGTAATGAGCGCCGTAGCCGTCCACACGGCGACCCAAAACACCAGCGCCGCCAGCCCCCGCAAGATTTTGCGCTCCTGTAGGGGCCGCACACCTGGGCGGCCCGCGCCCTTATCCTTGCGGCCTCTATCCTTATCCGTAGAAATCATCGCCCGGAATCGCCCCTCCGATAGAACTGGGATCGGCGTCAAAGAGCACCTGATAATAGCCGGAGATCGCGTCCTTCATTTTTGCCGCGCCCGTGATATTGCAGAGCCCGGCGTAGGGCAGGGCGGTGGCGGCAACCTTCGCGCTGCCGACAATCTGCTGATCGACCAGAAGCTGCGCGGCGTCAAAGCCTACATCCTTGCTGGCGGCGGCGTCAATCATGGAATTGAGAGACGCGCCATAGCGCTCCAGAAATAACTTGACCGCGTCCGGATGGGCTTTCGCGAACTCCGTGCGCACCACGACGCAGCTCATGTACATGCCGGAGCCGGTGTTCAATCTGTCCCACTCGGCGGTCAGATCCAAGGCATAGCGCACATCGGGATTCTTTAAAATGACACTGGTGGAGTTGGGGACGGGGAGCAGCGCCAGATCCACGTCCCCGGCGGCCAGTTGTGTGCTGAGGGTGTCGCTGTCCTCCCAGACAATATTGACGTCTTTATTGGGAGTTAGGCCGTTCTGCGTGAGGAGATAGTTGAAAACATATTCCGGCGCCGCGCCCTGTCCCTGGCTGAGAACGTAGACGGTGCGGCCCTTCAGGTCGGCCATGCTCTGAATACTGCCGCCGTTCTCCAGGATAAACAGCATCCCTTTGGTGACGATGGCCAGCATTTGCACCCCGCCGTTTGTCTTGTTGTAAAGCGTCGCCGCCACGTTGGTGGGCAGACAGGCGATGTCCATCTCTCCGTTGATGAGCAGAGCCGTGAGGTCTGTAGGCGCGGCGGCCAGCGTGATGTTGTAATCGGTGGAGCCGTCCGGGGAACCGAAATCGCGCATGAGCGGGGCCGCGCCGATGCCGGTAGGCCCTTTGAGCACGCCGAAATTGATTTTTACATTGTCTCCGCCGGTCGATTTTGTCCCACAGGCGGAAAGGCCGAGCAGCAGCGCCATTGCGAGCAAAATAAGAATGATTCTTTTCATTAAAACATCTCCATATTATAATTAAGAATTGCTCTTAATACTGTGAAAACCGGTACACCGTCTCGCCCACATACACCGCTCCGTCGCGCAGGATGCAGCTGGGGAAATCCGGATGGTTCACCGCGTCCGGCCAGAACTGCGTTTCCAGACAGAGACCGCTCCGCCTGCCATAGACCGCGCCACCCTTGCCGACGTCACCGTTTAGGAAGTTGCCGCTATAAAACTGCAGGCCCGGCTCGGTGGTCAGGCACTCCATGCGCAGTCCGCCGGATTCCAATACGGCGGCAAGCCGGGGCTCGATTTGCGGTTCGCGGGACAGGACAAAGTTGTCGTCGAACATAAAACTGCCGATGGTTTTTGGGCTGCGCAAGTCGTAAGGGGTACCGGCGACGTCGAGCAGTTTCCCCGTGGGGATGAGGCCGGCGTCCACCTCCGTGACCGCGTCGGCGAGGATCTGGATGCTGTGGCCGTCGATCGTCCCCGCGCTGTGGCCGCTCAGATTGAAATAGCAGTGGTTTGTCAGATTCAGCGGCGTGCTCATACCGCAACGCCCGACGTAACGGATGTGCAGCGCTCCGCCCTCGAGGGAGTAATCCACCCCCACGCTCAGATTTCCCGGAAAACCCGCGTCCCCATCGGGGGAGAAGAGTGAGAGCGACAGCACGCCCGACTGTGTGTTCGCGCTCCAGACCCGTTTGTCGAAGCCGTCCGGGCCGCCGTGCAGGCAGTTTGCGCCGTCGTTGGCGGGGAGCCGGTAGGTCACCCCGTCCAGCGTAAAACGCGCGCCTCCGATGCGGTTTGCCACTCGGCCGATGAGCGCGCCTATAAATTTGTCCTGGTTTTCGTAGGCCTCGATGCTGTCAAAGCCTAGGGCCACGTCCCGGACGCCCTCGGCCGCGGCGACGCGCAAACTGCGGATCGCCCCGCCGTAAGTGAGAATTTCGGCCTCCGCGCCGCCATCCCGCAGAGTGTAGCAGGTAACGGTCTCGCCGGCTTTTGTTTTTCCAAAGGGGCGTTGTTCAATTGTCATACGCATTCACACTTTCCATAAATTTTAAAAAGGCGCTTTGTCCTTGCGCATCCCGCTTAAAGACGCCGCAGTGCTCCAGAACTTTGGCGAAGACCTGCCCGATCTCCTCACGGGCCTCCGCTGACTCCAGATCATACTGATCCCGGAGCCGGGGCGGGAGCACCGCCAGGCCCATGACCTCGATGAGGCCGATGTTCTCCTTCTTGATGTGGTGGAGCTCCGCGTGGGGATGGAAGACCCCCAGGGGGTGCTCCGCCGTGGTGATGTTGTTGCGCAGCACCAGATCGAGTTCAAAAGCCCCGTCCCGAAAGCGGGCGATGGCTGTGATCGTATTGTGGGGCTCGCCCTCCGTCTCGGCAAAGATGTAGACGCTCTCGTCCGTGTATGCCCGCCAGCAGCCCAAAATTTTGTCTGCCAGATCGACCAGCGCCCCCCGCTCCGCGCTCCGCAGCCGCAGCACGCTCATGGGCCACCGGACAACGCCCGCCTCCACGCCCTCGAAGCCCCGGAAGCTGACCGCTTTTTCGACCGGGGCCAGCGCCATGGGAAAATCATAGCGCCCCCCCTGAAAGTGGTCGTGGGACAGAATCGAGCCGCCCACAATGGGCAGGTCGGCGTTGGAACCCATGAAGTAGTGGGGAAACAGGAAGACAAACTCCAATAGCCGCGCAAAACAGCCCCGATCGATTTTCATGGGGATGTGTTCGGCGTTGAGCGCGATGCAGTGCTCGTTGTAGTAGACATAGGGGGAATATTGCAAATACCAGCGCGCGCCGCCCAGCGTGATGGGGATGATCCGGTGGTTCCCCCGCGCGGGATAGTCGATTCGCCCGGCGTAGCCCTCGCTCTCCGCGCAGAGCTGACAGAGGGGATAACCGCAGGCCGAAACTGTCCGCGCGGCGGCGATGACCCGGGGATCCTTCTCCGGTTTGGAGAGGTTGACCGTGATGTCCAGTTCCCCGTAGGCCGTGGCCGTGCGCCAGCGGATGTCCTTCGCGATGCGGTCGCGGCGGATATAATTGGTGTCCTGGCTAAAGGCGTAGTACCAGTCCGTGGCGGCCTTCGGATCCCGCGCGCAGAGGGCGTCAAACTTTTCGATCACCTGCGCCGGCCGGGGCGTCAGCCGTCCCATAATGGCGGTGTCCAGCAGGTCGTCCGCCTTCCCGTTAAGCAGCTCCGACAAAATGGCGGCGAGCCTGTAGGGGCCGTCGCCCTCGACGGCCCGTTGACCCAAGCCGCCCTCGACGGCCCGCTGACCCAAACCGCCCTCGACGGCCCGCGTTTGTAGATCCGCCGGCGTATAGCTGTCCAGTCCCAGCGCATCGATAACCGCGTTTGCGGCCCAAATGCGCTCCGACGGCTCAATGAGCCCCTTTTCCTCCGCGTAGAGCAACAGCTTGGAAATCGCCGCGTCTGTCATGGATCCACCTCGATTGCCGCCGCGCCCACGGGCCGGATGGTCAACGCGTGGCAGGCCCCGGCCCCGAAGATCCGATCCATGGCCCCGGCGTAGTCCGGCACGAGCGGGAGCGGGACAAAGGCCTGGATTGTCCCCGCAAAGCCGCCGCCCTGGATGCGGATAGCTCCCGCGCCGTTCAGGACGCGCTCGCTCTCAAAGAGGGCGATGCAGAGGCCCATCTCGTCCCCGTAATAGACGTTTTGCAGATACTGAAAAGATGAGCGGCCGCTCTCGTTCACCAGCCGGAGAAACGCGGCAAAATCCCCGAACCGCAGCGCCTGCACCTCCTCTGGCACCCGCGCGTCCTCGGCGAAAAAGTGCATGGCCCGGAGCAGCGCCCGGTCGGGGAGCTTTCCGTAGAGCGAGGGCAGCGCGGCATAAAATTCCTCTGGGGAGACCTCCCGCAGAAAGTTTTTCCCGAAAGCCTCCGCCACCTGCCGCATTTCCCGGGGGATCGCGGCGTAAGCGGGGGTCAGGTCGGCGTGGCTGCCGATGGGGCCGGTGACGCAGAGGGCGTGGCCGCTGGCTGCGAAGTCAAACGCCACCCGTTCGACGACGGGCGCGGCGGGGTCTTTGAAATCGATGGCGATGAGGCCCCCCACGGCGCAGGCCATCTGATCCATCAGGCCGCAGGGCTTGCCGAAGAAGCGGTTCTCCGCCCGCTGGGCCAAAATCGCGATGTCCTCCGCGGAGATCGCCCCTCCGCCGAATTTCCGCAAAATGACGCCGATGAGTGTCTCCAGCGCCGCCGAGGAGGAGAGCCCCGAGCCGGGGAACACGTTTGAGACGGTGACGGCGTCAAAACCCGCGACCGGCAGCCCGCGCGCAACAAAGCCCGCAGCCATGCCCCGGGCCAGCGCGGCGGAGTCGCCCGCCTCCGCCGGAACGGGTTCCAGCGTATCGAGCGTGATGTCAACCTCCGGGAAACCCGGCGAGGCGATGCGGATACGCGGTTCCTCGGAGCGCCGCGCCACGCAGGCGATGTCCAGATTTACGGAGGCCGCCAGGACGCGGCCGTGCTGGTGGTCGGTGTGATTGCCGCCGATCTCCGCCCGTCCCGGTGCGGAGAAGAGCTGCAGATCCCCGTCGCCGTAGGCGCCGACGAACGTGTCAACGAGAGCCCGAAACCGTTCGCCGGCCACGTCCCGAATGAGCGTTGCTTTGAGTCTATCCGCGCTTGGCATGGGAAACACCCGCTTTTTCATGGTTTGTGGTGGATATCGTAAGGTTACATTACCACGGATATGGGCCGCTGTCAAGAATTTGACGGCTGCGACATCAAATTCCAAAAAAATCTGTTATGGTATACTTTGTACTTGCATAATTCCCCGCGAAACGCTATACTGAAAGACAAGTCGAGACTATGGAGATCGGAGAGGGATCAATGAAAAAAATTCTGAGACTGTTCAGCATCACGCTCGTTCTCTGCCTCGCGTTCAGCCTGATCTCGCCGGGCCTTACCTCCGCCGCGGCGGGAGGGGGGGCTGCGGCGTCCGGAGGCTACATCGTCAAATTTAAGTCGGATACCGTACATATCATGGCCACGCAGAAGGGTGTCGAACCTATCTGCGCCGGGGAGCAGTTGTACCGTGTGGACAATCCGGCGACACTGCAACAAATCATAACCTCCGGCGCGGCGGAG
>WQUU01000264.1 GCA_009781925.1 Bacillota bacterium
AGAGTGTCCAGTCACTCATTGGAACATCCCCCCCATCTTGGTCACGATGTCTTGTACAAAGCCCGCCGGGAACATAATGAGCAGCCCGCTGAGCAGGGAGAGCGCCCCCAGACCGGCGACGCTCGCGACCATGGAGCGGGATTCCTCCCGCGCCTCGGTGCGCATCTGGCCCAGGAAGACTCTCATAAAGGCGCGCAGCAGGTAGATGATGGTCATCACCGCGCCGAGGACGAACACCGCCGAGATCCAGGCGTTCCCCGCCTCGGCCGCGCCGCCGATCACCATATATTTGCTGAAGAAACCGCCGAAGGGCGGGATGCCCATGATGGAGAAAGCGCAGAGCAGGAAGGATACCGCCGTCACCGGCATAGTCTTAATGAGCCCGCCCAGCTTGCGGATATCCTTGGTGTGGGTATTGTGCTCCACGACGCCGGCGCAGAGAAAAAGCCCACCCTTGGCGATACTGTGCATCAGGATGTACAGGAGCCCTCCCGCTATGCCGAAGGCGCTGCCGCTGGACAGGCCCAGAAAGATAAAGCCCAACTGGCTCACGGTGGAGTAGGCGATGATGCGTTTCAGGTCATTCTCCCGGATGGCCGCGCCGGCGGAGACCAGTGCGCTCACCGCCGCGACGACGGGCACCACGGTATGCCAGACATCGCCGACGCTGAAGCTGACCAGAAACAGCCGCGCAAAGGCATATACGCCGATTTTCACCAAAACGGCGGCGTGCAGCAGAGACGTGACCGGCGCGGGCGCCACGCCCGCGTCCGGCAGCCAGGTGTGCAGCGGCAGGGTGGCGGACTTGCTCAAAAGGCCCAGAAGGATCAGCGCCACGGCCCAGTTACTGAGAGGCTGGCCCTGGAGTTTTTCCTGGATTTCCGGGATACTGAAGCTCCCCGTCTGCTGATAGACCAGCAAGAAGCCCAGGAGCATCATCAGCGCGCCGAACACCGTGACCAAAAAAGCCTTGTTCGCCCGGAACACGTATTCCTTTTCGCGGTAATAGCCGATCAATCTCCAGCAGCAGACGGCGGAGATCTCCCAGAACGTATAGAGGAGGATGAGGTTGGTCGAATATACAAGCCCCATCATCGCGCCGAGAAACAGCGTGACCATCAGGTAATATTCGTCTTTGTCGCCGCTGTCTATGTAAGTAAACGAGTAAAGGACAATGATCGCGCCGACGAAGGAGGAGATCATCGCCATGAACACGGCCAATCCGTCCGCCAGGAAGCCGAAACTCATGCCCAGCGGCAGCGCTACATAAAACTGTACCGCATTGCCGTGGAGCGCGGAGGGGAGCATAATCGCCGAACAGACAAAGGAGCAAAGCACAAAGAGCAGCGCCAAGCCGTTGCGCAAAGCCGCAGATATTCTTGAGATCAGCGGCAACAAAAAAGCGCCGGCTATGGGCACAACAATGGCAAGGTACAGAAGATACTCCATTTTCCGAACTCCCCGAAGCAGTTTATAGGAATTGACAAAATGTTGACAGAATCACCCGATTTGCTATAGGATTATAGTATAACCCGCCAATCGATAAATTTCAAGCTATTTTTATTGGGGGGACGCAAGATGTTGTAGGTCAAGGGCGACCAGCCCGGCCTTCGGCCACCCCTCCCCAAGGGGAATTAGAGCAAAAGCCATTGACATTTCCCGTTTCCCTGCTATAATAAAATTATCCCAACGGAAAGGAGCTGTGTTTATGTCGGCCATGCTTGCGGCGATTGCAACAAAATAAAAAATACAGACAGCCGAACTGCATAGCTTTTTGTGTGGCACGGTTGTGATACCGTGTATTTTTATGCCCAAAACCAAAAAAAATCATTAATGAAACAGGAGATTCTTGCATGAAGAATACGTTTAAAAACGTGAGTGTGCCAAACCGGGAGGTTTGCATACTTTAGGTTTTGCAATACCTCCCATCAGTTGACATCATACAACTTTTAGGAGGAAATCCGTTGAACCGCGAACACAAACGAGCCCAATATACCGAGGGTTATTACCGGAATCACGCCTGCAATGACCCCTTTACCTGTAAAATCTGCGGCCGCCTGGTCGTGCCGGATGGCGCGTCCAGCGAACACAGGAACCATTGTCCCTACTGTCTTTGCAGTCTTCACGTCGACAATGAGCCGGGCGACCGCGCGGCGGACTGCGGCGGACACATGGAGCCGATCGGCGTCTGGGTGCGAAAAGGCGGCGAGTGGGCGATCATCCACCGCTGCAAGCGTTGCGGGCACATCAGCTCAAATCGCGTCGCCGCGGACGATAATCCACTAAAGCTCATGTCGATTGCCGTAAAACCGCTGGGCAATCCGCCGTTTCCGTTGGAGAGGATTGAGGGCATGCTGGATTGATTGTCAGACAGGGGTTGTTGCGGGGGACGGACGTTGAGGACGCCGCCCCCTACCGGCAGCCCCTGTTTTTTTAAACACCATTTGCATTCCGGCCCAAAATGTCGTATAATATTTCTCGTATTTTATAACCCCAGGTGCCGCCATGCATGAATACTCCCTCGCCCGGCGCATCGCGGAGACCGCCGCGCAGTATGCGAACGGCGCAAAAGTGAACAGCGTCTCGCTCTTGGTCGGCGAGGACTCCGGCGTCCTGGCGGAGTCAGTCAAGCTGTATTTTGACCTCATCGCCGCGGGCACGGTCTGCGAAAACGCCAAAATCGAGATCGAAACCGTCAAGCCCATGCTCCGGTGCAAGGCCTGTGGCGCGCTGTTTGCGCGCAAACCCTTCTCCTTCGCCTGCCCCTGCGGCGGCGAGGGACTGCCCACCGACATCGGGCGGGAATTCTATATAAAAAGCATCGAGGTGGAAACTTGAAGGAAAAAATAGAGGTCATGGAATCCGTCTACGACCGCAACGAGCGCCTGGCGGCGGAGTTCAACGAAAAATTGACCGCCCGGCACATCTTCTGCGTCAACGCGATGGGGGCTCCCGGCGTAGGCAAGACCACAACATTGATCGAACTCATCCGGCGGCTGGACGCGCCGGTTCGGGTCATCGAGGGCGACATCGAATCCGATCTGGACACGCAAAAGCTGAAAGCTCTCGGCATCGAGACCGTGCAGATCAACACCGGCGGCGCCTGCCATTTAGACGCGCCGATTGTGGCGGAGTCCTTCGCGGACGGCGAATATAAAAACGGCTACCTCTTCATCGAGAACATCGGCAACCTGGTCTGCCCCGCCGAATTCAGGATCGGCGAGCACATCAAGCTCCTGCTCAGCGCGGTGACGGAGGGCGGCGACAAGCCGTATAAATACCCCCTGGCCTTCGAGAGGGCGAACCTCATTTTGCTGAACAAGTGTGACCTGCTCCCCTATGTGGACTTTGACCCGGACTA
>WQUU01000265.1 GCA_009781925.1 Bacillota bacterium
TCTTCCAAATTTTTTTTCAGTTGATCCTCAATGCTGCTTACTTGCTCTTTGGGTGAATCACTCGCCGTCGTCAGATCTTCACCCGGTGTCCCCATCGGCACTACATCCCCTCCCGACGCAGCCGGGGAGTTGTCCCCCAGAGCGGGAACATAGTGAACCAGATCCAGCATCGTATTGAGATATATAGACACAGCTAAAGCGCCGACTATCAAAAAAAGTCCAAATGCGCCGGCACAAATTTTGGCTATCCTAACAGCTCGTCTTTTCTTTTCACTCGCTTTTTTTTGCATAGACCCATACCTTTCGGGCGCCGATGAGGGATAAAACAGAGAGGGCGCCGCTCCGCAGGAACGTGGTAGACCTCCTTGCCGAACTCGGAGCAGGCGCAGCTATGATATAATGCATTATAACCTGTCCGTGCGGATTTGTCAATTGCTGCGGATTTTTGGGGCGGTGGTAAGTCATGGCAGGCAGGGATACCGTCAAAGGGCTCCAACACCTGAAAAGCCAAGAATTTTTGGAATAAATTCCAAAAATTCTTGGCTGCGATAGGCTCAAGCCTCAGACGCGGCGCGATAACATTTTCTTCCCAATAACACGCGATCTCACATTTTACCTAAAAAGATGCATCGCTCACCGCCCTTTTCATATGGACAGCTCTTATTTGTTACTACCATGTGTACGGTACTCTTGCTTATGCCGAAGCGTTTTGCCGCGGCGCGCACTGTGGCTCTGTTCTCTACGATGTATTCCGCCAGCTCGACGGCGCGCCCCTCGATGTTGGTTTTCAAAAAGCACCACTCCCAGCGATTCGTTGCCGTGGTACATCTTATGACGGGGAGTGGCGCGTTTATGAAAAAAGAGGCTGCGTGTAAGGGTCGGCATCCTTGGCGGCCCGTTTTACACCAGCCTCTTTCCGCTTTATTTTGCCGCGCAAAGCAATCGGTGGAGCATGGCGGCGGCCTCGGCGCGGGTCGCCGTGCCCAGCGGATCAAAGCAGTTTCCGTCTTTGCCGCCGATGACGCCGCCGCAGTAGAGCAGCCTCACCGCGTCGGCCGCGTAACTGTAAATGCCCGCCTCGTCGGCAAAGGCCGTATAGGGCCTCAGAAGCGGCAGCGTGAGACCGGCAAGGTCGATGTACCGCGCGAGAAACACCGCGAACTCCTGTCTGCTGACGCTGTCATTCGGGCGGAAAGTGCCGTCCTCATAGCCTGCGGCGAGCCCGCACCGGGTCGCCCAGAGCACCGCTTTGCCGCAGTATCCGCTGACACTGTCCACATCGCGGAAGGGACTGATCCCCGCGACATCCGGACAGCCCGCCATCCGGTAGAGGGTTGTCACGATCATGGCGCGCGTGACAGACAGCTTTGGGCTGAACGCATTTACCGATGTGCCGAGCATCAGGCCGTTCTCGTAAACATACTGCACATCGCCGCAAAACCAATCCGCCGCGCTCACATCCCCGAAGGGATTCTGCCAACCCGATGCCGGCAACGATGAGGGTGGCGGCGTATCTTCCGAACCGGCCGGGCCGCCGCCCGGTGGAGGCGTTGTCGCGGACGGCGGGCCGGACTCCGGGATCGTGTAGGAGACACTCTCACAAGCCGGGGTTTCACAGGCGATGGCGATCACCGCGAACATATTGTCGCTGCCGACTGTGACCGTGTTTTCGCCGGGGTTCAGCTGCGCGGCCATTTTTTCGCAGCTGTCCCAGACGGGGCGCGCGTCAATCCCCGTCACATCATAGGGGGTGACAACATAGTACGCGGCGGCGGCATTTTCCGGCACGGTAATTTTGACTGCGCCGGACGCGCCAACCGAACCGGCCAAAAACGTCTGCTCATAGTATGCTCTGCCGCCGCTGTCAAAAGTTACGGGTGTATCGGGATTGAAGGCGGCCATCCGGCCGGGCGGCGTACTGTCCAGATAGGCCCACATGTTTTCGCTGTTCATCCGCAGCGCGCTGGTATACAAGACCGGGGGGTCATTATTCCCGTTACGGCTTGAGTCCACAAAAATGTTGAGCATGGCGACCGTGAAGAAGTTGTCGAAGCCGGAACCGAAGAGACTGCCGACATTCTCTTTGGAATAGGTATATCCGGCTTTCGGCGAGGAGACCAGATCGCTCACCCTGTCCGGCTCCAGCGCGGCGAACTCCTGCATGAGCGCGGAGGAAGCGCCATAATTGGCCAGAACCGAATTGCCGGCCGCGCTGTCCCACTCATCGCGGGTCGGAACATAACCGACTCCAGGCTGAAACAGGTTATTCGCAAAATAAGACAGATGCGAGAACTCCATGTAGTAGCCCTTTTCGCCAAGGTAGAGCGTCTGCATCAGCCCCGAGAGGCCTTCGTTTAGCCATGTGGTCGTGGCGTAGCGATAGATTCCGTCCGGGTCGTTCGGAGCCGATGTGAGCCGTCCGTCGGCGTAGTTTTTCGTATTCTGCGAAAAGTTGATCAGGTGCTGGAACTCGTGGGCGAGTATGCCGTACTGGCTGATTTTTCTCGCCGGATTTGTGCTGACAAAACCGGCAAAGCCCTGTTCCGCGCCGATGTCTATGTACAGGATCGCGTCGCCGTTGCCGGCGCTCGTGTAGTCGGCGCTGTTAAAAAACCCGGCCACATATGCGCCGCCGTTTGCGCCGTCGCCGTTGATATCATACAGGACTAGGTTGACTTTTCCCGCCGTGCCCATGGGATACATCGGCGCGCCGATCCCCTGAAACGACGTAAAGCCGTCGGGCGCGCCGATTCCGTTTACCTCCAGCGGATAGATCACCTGGTCAAATTCGTCGATGATTGCCGCGGCGTTCGGGTTCGGCGACGCGCCGGACGGCAGAAACGCGCCCGCCTTCGGGTCGTCGGCGCGTACCCATACTAGGCAGTGCTCCCCGATTCCCGCCAAGGTCACAAGAAAGGCGGCGGGATTTTGAGCCCAGTCCATGTTTTTGATTGTCTTTGTGGCGCCGATCACGGCCGCGGACGCGCCGTCCGAAAACAGTGAGAAGCCGGCCGCCTCGCCCTCCGTCTGAACCGGAAGCAGCGCGGCGCCCGCCGCTGCGGCGTCCTCGTCCGGAATTCCGCTGACAGGCCGGCTGTTCCAGGCCGAAGTGTCGAGTTCCCGCAGCGCGGGGCCAGTATTCCCCTGCCCTTCCAACCGGGCCAGCGCGCTGCCCCCATCGCGAACAACAGGCATGTCATATCCGCTCAGATCCGGCAATATCGGATTTTCTTCCTCCGCTTTAAGCCCCGGCGAAGTGATCAACAGTCCAAAAATCAATGAAAATGCGAAAAATGTGGAACATATTTTCTTGATCCATGCGTATTTCATCGTTTCCCCCAAATATGATTGCTTTTCTT
>WQUU01000266.1 GCA_009781925.1 Bacillota bacterium
TGAGCCGCAGGTACAGATCCCCCTATGTCACCCTTCTCCACGGCGCGACCGTGCGTTTTGCGCTCAATGAGCCCATCGGCTGGGCCCGGGACGGCGAGGACGGCGGCGCCCACCGGGAGTTGGTTTTGCGCAACATCCCCGGCGCGATACAGATGATTGTATAGACAAAACCCCGCCGCGCGGCGGGGTTTTGTCTATTATTTTCAGTTCCCGAAAAACCTGTTGTGAATCGCTTGCACGGCCATATCGGCGTATTGCTCCTCGATGAGGACGCTGACTTTGATCTCGCTGGTGGAGATCATCTGAATGTTGATCTTTGCGTCGTAGAGGGCCTCGAACATCAGCGCGGCGATGCCGGGGGCGGACATCATGCCCGCGCCCACGATGCTGATTTTCGCCACGTCGGTGTTCACCGAGACACGCGTAAAGCCGATGGACTCCCGGTGCTCCTCCAGAGCGGCTTTTGCGGGCTCCAGATCGTGCTTCGCCACGGTGAAGCTGATGTCGTTTGTGCCCTCCCGCCCCACGGACTGCAGGATGATGTCCACGTTGATCTTCGCGTTGGCCAGCGCACGGAAGATGCGAAACGCCGCGCCCGGCACGTCCGGCACGCTCACCGCCGCGATGCGCGCCACATTGGTATCCTTTGCGATACCGCTGATCTTCATCTGTTCCACTTTTTTCGTGACCTCCTTGACTTTTGTCCCCGGCGCCCGGACATAGCTGGAGAGAACCTCCAGATTCACGCCGTAGCGCTTGGCCATCTCCACCGAGCGGTTGTGGAGCACCTGTGCGCCCAGAGAGGCCAGCTCCAGCATCTCGTCGTATGTGATCTCGTTTAGCTTCTTCGCGCCTTCCACCTTCCGGGGATCCGCCGTATAGACCCCCTCCACGTCCGTATAGATCTGGCACTTGTCCGCGTGGAGCACGGCGGCGATGGCCACCGCCGTGGTGTCCGAGCCGCCGCGGCCCAGGGTGGTGATGTCGTCCTGTTTGTTGGTGCCCTGAAAGCCCGCAACAATGACAATCCGGCGCTTGTCCAGCTCCTGACGGATGCGCTCCGTGGAGCAGCGCTGGATCCGGGCGTTGCCGTAACTCAGATCCGTCTCCATGCCGATCTGCCAGCCGGTCAGTGACACCACCGGCAGGCCCAGTTTTTCCAGCTGCATGGCCATGAGCGCGATGGAAATCTGCTCCCCGGTGGAGAGCAGCACGTCCAGTTCCCGCTTGGAGGCGCTGGGGTTGATCTCGGCGGCTTTTTCAAGGAGGTCGTCCGTCGTGTCCCCCTGGGCGGAGAGGATCACCACCACGTCGTGGCCCTCGCAGTAGGTGTCCGCGATGATACCCGCGACCCGCTTTATTTTTCCGGCGTCCGCCACGGAGCTGCCGCCGAATTTTTGCACAATCAACATCACAATCTTTCCCTTCGGAATGGGTCTGGTTCACTATATACAGGGTGGTTAAGAGCGGGGCCTTTGTAGGGGCCGCCGCCCTCGGCGGCCCGCGTTGCGATACAGGGCACGGGACGCCCAAGGGGGCGTCCCCTACAAGGGCCGGGGTGGTTTCGTCCCTCACTCCAGCACGCGGAACAGCGAGAGCGGAACCTGTCCGCCTGTCAACTCCATAACTTCATATTTGCTCATCGGCTCCGTGAGACAGGCGTCCTTCCCCTCCGCCCGCACGTACCAGCGGCTGACCACCTCGTCCGAGTCCGTAAAACTGCCGGGGGAGGCCTCGTCCCAGTCCAGATATTTCCGGGCCTTAAAGTGCTTCGCGGCGTCGATCACGTCCGCAACCACGGCGCTGGCGGTGGGGCGTTTGCCCGCGCCCGCGCCGTAGAACATGGCCTCGCCGATGGCGTTGCCGTGTACCACGATGCCGTTCATCACGCCGTCCACATTGGACAGCAGACTGCCGACGGGGATCAGGTGCGGGGCGACGTAGGCGGTGACGGTGTCCTTGCCGGTGCGCAGGCCCCGGCCCAGGAGCTTGATCTTGTAGCCCAGGCGTTTGGCGCTCTCCACATCCCCGGCCTTGACCCCAGCGATACCCTCGGTCTTCACATTCTCCACGTCCACCTCCCGGCCGAAACAGAGGTCACTCAAGATGCAAATCTTCCGGCAGGCGTCCAGCCCCTCGAGATCGGCGGAGGGGTCTTTTTCGGCGTAACCCTTTTCCTGCGCCTGCTTTAACGCCTCGTCGAAGGACACGCCGCATGCGATCATCCGGGTCAGAATATAATTAGTCGTGCCGTTTAGAATGCCGTAGACCTCGTCGATCTCATTGGCGGCCAGACATTGGGTGATGGGCCGGATGATGGGAATGCCCCCGCCCACACTGGCCTCGAAGAGGTAGTTGACATTCCGCTCCTTGGCGATGCGGATGAGCTCCAGCCCGCGCGTGGCCACCAGTTCCTTGTTGGAGGTGACAACGCTCTTCCCGTGGAGGAGGGCGCGCTTGGTGAAATCATAGGCCACGCCCGCGCCGCCGATGGTCTCCACCACGATGCGCACGTCCGGGTCGTTTTCGATGACAGAGAAATCCTGAACCATCAGCGCCGCCCAGGGGTTTTCGGGAAAATCCCGGACGTCCAGGATGTATTTGACAGAGATCTCCTCCGCCGCGCTCCGGGCGATGCGGGAGGCGTTCTCCTCCATCACCTCGACCACGCCGCCACCCACCACGCCGAAGCCCAATACCGCGATATGGATCATAATAGGGTCAGTCCTTTGCTGAATGTGTGTGAATGCCGTGAATTGTAGGGAACGGATTTATCCGTTCCACTCTTCCGTATGGAGGAACGGATAAATCCGTTCCCTACTCCCCCTGATAATACTCAGTCTGCTTGCCGGTCTCATAGACCTGGTCGATGCCCTCCGCCCAAACGCCTATTTTCCCGGAATCGGGATACAATGCCACGTCGAGCTCACCGCGGGTGTCAAAGTCCAGATACACGAGAAGTTCGGTGTCCGACGTGTTCGTGAGCTTGTGCGCGCCGCGCTCGCCTGAGGGGAAGAAGAGAAAGTCCCCGGCGGACACGGCCCTCTCCCCGTCCGGCGTTTTTAGCATACCGCCGCCGCTGAGGATGTAAAAACCTCCCTATCCCGCCAAAATCTCAATCTTAATGACGTCAGGCTCCGCGCCGAGGCGACGTGTGAACTCGTCCATAGAGACGCGCATCGCCGAGGTCTCGGCGGAGATCGCGACCACCGCCGCGCCGTTGATTGGAATGCTCTGATTAATGGTTAGAATATTGGCGGACATCCCGGCAAAAATGGTCAATACGGAAGAGAGCGCGCCGGGTCTGTCCCGGAGCAACACGTGAAAGGTTACAATGTCGCGGCCGCGGAAGTCCCGAAAGGGGGAAACCGCGTCCTTATACTTGTAAAAAGCGCTGCGGCTGATGCCCACGCGCGCGACCGCCTTCCCCACGGTGTCCGCCTCCCCGGTCTCGAGAAGCGCCTTTGCCGCCATGACTTTCAGAAAAATCTCAGGCAGCAATGCAGCGTCCACCAGGTAATATTTTTTTTCTTTTGCGCCTGCCATGGGAGGCTGTCCTTTCATGAAAGTCATTTGTCTCTACAGGTAAAACGTATCATAACACAACCGGGGCGATTACGCAAGGGATTTTTACAAAAAAGCAGGTGAGCGCCGTGTACAGCCGCATTCAAAAATTATTGGTTCATCTGCTGGTGGCGGCGCTGGTGATCGCGGGGCTGTGGCTGACTTTCCGCTATCTCCTGCCCTGGCTCTCCCCCTTTTTGCTGGCCATGGGGATCGCCGCCGCGTCGGAGCCAGTGGTCAGGCGCATGTCAGGCAAACGCTTTCCCCGGGCGGGGGCGGCGGGGCTGTGCACCTTTCTGCTCCTGGCCGCGCTCATCGCGATCCTGACCCTGGGCCTGGGGCGGGCCCTCTCCGAACTCGGAAATCTGGCGGGGGCGCTGCCGGATCTCCTCGCGAAGGCCAGCGACAAACTGAGCGCCTGGCAGGACAAAATTTTGGCTTACATCGCCAAAACCCCCGGCAACTTGAGTGGTTTTCTCCAGGCGGCGCTGGACACCTCCGTTGCGCAGCTGACCCAGCTGCCGGGCGTCATCTCCGCCGCGCTCTTAAACCTCGCTAGGGGCTTCGCCATGCAGCTGCCGGCGATCTTGCTGTTTGTCATCACCGGCGGCATCGGGGCCTATTTCTGCTCCGCCTCGTTTCCGGAGATTCTGGGTTTTTTAAAGCGGCAGCTGCCAAAAACCTGGCAAACCAAGGCGCGCCTGGTCTATGGGGACTTGAAGCGCAGCCTGGGCAGCTGGGCCAAGGCCCAGCTCATCATGATGGGCATCACCTTCTGCGAGCTGCTGCTGGCTTTTCTGCTCCTGCGCGTCCCGTACAGCCTGCTGCTGGCCGTCGTCATCGCGCTGGTCGACATGCTGCCCGTGTTCGGCACGGGGACAATACTCCTGCCCTGGGCGGTCATCGCGGCGCTCTCGGGAAACAATGGCCTGGCGCTGGGGTTGTTCATCACCGAAATGGTGATAACACTGGTACGCAATACGGTGCAGGCCAAGCTCCTGGGGGATCAACTGGGCCTGCACCCGCTGGTGACGCTGGTGGCGCTCTACGTCGGCTTCCGGGTCATGGGTTTCTGGGGGATGCTGCTGTTCCCGATTTTGGCCGTGCTGCTCAAACAGATGAACGACCACAAGATGATCCGGCTATGGAAGACGGTGGAAAATGAATGAGGGCAAGGATTCGACAGGGGCATTTGGATAAACCACCCCGGGACTGTAGCAGATGTTACCTTCTACCACAACCCCTTTTGAGGTCAAGAGCGGACACCCCCAGACTTCTCCTTTGGCCTCTTCTATCGTGTAACGCCCCCTTTTTCATATCGGTGAATACCGCGTCACCGCGAGCCCCGAATCCTCCTGCTCAATATCCGCCAGGCCAGGCCGAAGCAGACCAGCGCGAAGACCCCGCAGAAGATCAGCATCCCCCAGAGCGGCACATCCAGCCCCAAAAACCCGATGCTCTTGGCGGAGAAAAAGTCCTGGCTCAGGAGGGTATTCGCCTGATCCGCGGGCACGTTCAGAACATGGAAGGCGTCCGTCAGCACCGTGCGCTTGAGCCAGATGACCAGATGCGTGAAGGGCAGCACGGAGCCGACCGCCTGTGTAGTCTTGCCGAGGTTCGAATAGGGGATGTAGATCCCGCAGAGAAAACCCAGAAACGTACCCGCCAGGCTGCCGATGACACCCAGAGCGGCGGGGGATTTCACCAGCGCCGTGATGAGGGACATGAGCGCCGCGCTGATGAGAGAGGCAATTGCCAGGATCCCGGCCACCGCGAAAAACGCGCCGGCGGTCACCCAATAGCCGGTGAGCAGCCCGATGAGGAAAAAGGCGGCCGCCCAGGTGAGCAGGTTGAGCGCGAAGGAGACGAAAAGCCCGCTGATGTATTGGGAGAGCAGGAGTTCGGAGCTATGGGCGCGGGTAAGCAGGAGGCTGTCGACGCGCCGGGATTTGAAGTCATCCGCGATGGTGGAGAACACGCCGTTACTGAGGGACATGGAGTTCAGGATCATGACGCCCGCCATCATCTGCAGGTAGATGAGAAAATTCTGCGCGCCGCCGCTGAGGGGGAAGCCCGCGTCTGTCATGCCCCGGACGAACATCTGGGCGATGAACAAAAAGTAGAGCGCCACCAAAATGAGCGTGCTCAAAAAGGAGAAGAACACGGCCATCCGATCCCGCAGAAACAGGCGGATGCTGCGGCGCGCCAGGGCGATGACTCTTTGGATGCTAAGCATGGGCCGCCTCCTCCCCGATGCGCTCGCCGACGGCGTTCAGAAACACGTCGTCCATGCTGCCGCGCTGTGCCTCGAAGAAGAGGATATTCGCCTTGAGCGCGTTTAGCAATTCGATGGACGCCTCCGTGTCATCGATGGGCACGGCATAGGTGTCCGCCACCTTTTGAAATCCCAAATCCCGTTGATTCAGACCCTTTTCCAGGGCGGCGGCATCCCGCGGCGTGATGAGAAGGCGATCCTGGGAGTACCTCGCCTTGAGTTCGGCGGGGCTGCCCTCCGCCAGGAGTTTTCCCCGGTGGATGATGACCACGCGGTCGGCGCCGGCGGCCTCCTCCATGTAGTGGGTGGTGAGGAAGACCGTCATGCCGGTTTTTTGGCGGATGTCGCGGAGGATGTTCCAGACCTCCGCGCGGGTGCGGGGGTCGAGGCCCGTGGTGGGCTCGTCCAGGAACAGCACCTTCGGCGCACAGAGCAGGGCCCTTGCGATCTCCGCCTTGCGCTTTTGCCCGCCGGAGAGGTTTTTCACGCGATTTTTCGCGTAATCCCCCATATCCAGCAGGGAGATGAGTTCCGCCGGCCGGGTTTTGACGGTGGCGCCGCCCTCGAGGGTCAACGCGGCGTAAAGCTCCAGATTTTCCGTGACAGTCAGGAGCGCGTCGAAGACGTTGTCCTGGAACACCACGCCAATTTTCTGGCGGAAGGCGGGAAAATCCTCGCCCGCGCCGTAACGGACGTCGCCGCCGTCTCTTTGCAGCAGGCCGATGAGCATGTTGATGGTGGTGCTTTTCCCCGCGCCGTTCTGCCCCAGAAAGGCGAAGAGGCTCCCCTCCGGCACGGAAAAGCTCAGGTTATCGACGGCTTTGTTCGCGCCGAAGGATTTTGAGAGATTCGAGACGTCAATGACTGTTTTCGTTTTGTTTTCTCCTTTCGCCGGGCAGGATAACAGATCCGCCGGTTGCGCGCCACCAACCGGCGGTTGGAATGTTGTCAACTGGGGGTTGCGGGGAAGAAGTCAAGGATGACCGCTCGGCCTGCGGCCACCCCTCCTCGAGCTTAACTTGACCCATAATTTTTGCAGTGCAGTTCAAGTGCTTGTCAAGCCTTGACCTTTTACTTATTCACTTCCGGTTTATCTGTTCTACCCATCAAATAATCAACAGAAACATCAAAGTAATCGGCGAGTTTGAGGAGCATTTCGTAAGACGGGTTGACATCGCCCGCCTTCCATTTGCTTATAAGCCCGTTGTCAATACCAGTATCCTTCGTGAGCCTATAGCTAGAAACATTGCGCTCTTGGAGTATTTTAACAAAAAAGTCTTTAAACATTTGTGCAATCCTCAGAATCAGAAATATTTCAGATATTTGTATTGACATCTGAAATATTTCTGATATAATGGAATTATACCACGGAGCAAGGAAAAATGTCAATTACAAGGAGAATAATCATGCAAAGCGTTTTGGAAGACCTGTTTTTCGGTGAGATTCAGCCCAGCATCTGCAAAAACGCGCGAGCGAAAAAAGCCGGACGGATCATGGACGAGAACGAGGAGATATTGATGAAATTGCTGGAAGGGAAGGAGAAAAAACTATTTCTGGAACTCGTAAACGCCCAAGGCGAAGTGAACGGCAGCAGCGCGGTGGAGAATTTTATTTGCGGTTTTAAACTCGGCGTGAGGATGCTTATGGAGGGATTATCACCTGATCTAAAGTGAGCCCTTACCCTTATTCCCCTGAGGAAGGGTGCCCGAAGGGCGGGGTTTTGTTCCTTCTACTGCTGTCTTAACGCGTCGATCGGGTTCTGGTTCGCGGCTTTGACCGCCGGGAACACCCCGAAGAGCACGCCGATGAGCATGGAGAACAGCACGCCGATCACAATAAACGGGACGCTGATATACACCAGAGTCTGGGACATCCGGGACATGACCTCGGCCAGGACGATACCGGCCAAGACTCCGATGAAACCGCCGACGCTGGTGAGGGTCACGGCCTCGGTGAGAAATTGGAACAGGATCACCCGTTTTTTCGCGCCCAAAGCCTTTTTCAAGCCGATCTCCCGGATGCGCTCGGTGACGGAGACCATCATGATATTCATGACGCCGATGCCGCCCACCACCAGAGAGATACAGGCTACCAGAATGAGCTGCCGGTTGGTGGCGCTGGCCAGATCCTGCATCTGCCGGGCCTTTTCAAGCAGATCTTGGCTCTTGTAGGTGAGGGTGCTGCCCTCCGGCAGGGACAGGCGGGCGTTTAAAATGTCCGCGGTCTGTTTTCCGGCGTTTGTCATGCTGTCCGTGTTCACGGCCTTGACCGCCACGCTCTGGGGCTCGTCAAACTGGAAGACGATGGGCCAGGCGCGGTTCGGGATGAAGACCCCGCCGCCGGTGCTGGTGGCGCCGCTGTTAACGGAGTTATAGTAGTCCTGGATGGTGTCATAGGTTGGGGTAAAGGCCGACCCCTGCATGACCACGCCGATCACCACAAAGGGCTCCCCCATGATCTCGAGGGTCCTGTCGAGGGGGCTGGAGTCCGGGAAGAGAATCTTGGCCGCCGTATCGTCGAGGATGACCACCTTGCGGCAGAGGTCGTAGTCGCTCTGCACAAAGCTCCGGCCCCGGAGGAGGCTGTAGCTGAAGACATTGAAATAGTCCGCGTCCACGCCCAGGACGCGCCCGCTGTCCAGCGGCAGATTCCCGTTGAAGACGGAGTTGTTGATATAGCGGGAGGTGAAGAGGGAGACGGCGCTGACCTCCCGGAGTTTTCCGATCTCGTCTTTGACATCCTGAGTGATTACGGGGATGCCGGAGGGGAGCGTGTAGTAGGAGAGGTCGATGGGATAATCGCCGTCATAGAGCTGCACGGTGACAGAGTTGTTGCCCGCGCCGATGAGGTTCTGTTTGATCTGCTCGTTGGTGCCCTGGATGGTAGAGACGATGGCGATGATGGCCGCGATGCCGATGATGATGCCGAGCATGGTGAGGCCCGAGCGGAGCTTGTGCGCCCAGATGCCGTGGAAGGCAAGCCTGATGTTTTCTAACATGCGCCCACCCCCTAGTAGTAGCCGTAGAACGTGTTCGGGTCAACCACCTGGGTCTTGACACCCGCTCTGGCGTTCTTGTCGTAGGCAAAGGCGATGTTGTCGTCCAGACTCAGTCCGGTCAGGATCTGGTAGTAGGTGCCGTAGACCAGTTTGCCCAGCGTGACGGGGCGCTGCTCCAGGCGTCCGTCCGCCCCCGCCACGAAGACATAGGCGCTGCCGTCCGTGTCCTGGCGGATGAAGGGCTTGTCCAGGAAAATTTGATTCCCCGGCTGAATCGCGCCGGACAGACTTAAGCTGACGCCGCTGCCCGCCACGAGGCCCGCGCCCGCCGGGACATAGAGTTTAAAGGGGTAGTAGCTCACATTCATGT
>WQUU01000267.1 GCA_009781925.1 Bacillota bacterium
ACGGCGAGGTGCTGGGTCATGTGCCGTTGCCCATCGCGGGGCTCATGAACGACAGACCCGTGGAGGAGATGGCGGCTCTGGTTGAAACCCTCGAAAATGCCTGGAAGACCATCGGCTGCGCCTGCCCCTCCCCGTTTATGACAATGGCGCTGATCTCTCTGGCCTGCATCCCCGAGCTGCGGCTCACAAATCAGGGCTTGGTGGACTGCAGGACGTATGCGAAGGTGGATCTGGTGCCCTTGCCCTGCGCCAATGGCAAATAGGAGGTTAACATAATGCTCCACATCAAAAACGGCGTCCTCGTCAGCGGGTCGGCGACTCAAAAAGCCGACCTCTGGATCGAGGGCGGCAAAATTGTCGAGACGCCCGCCGACGCTTCCGGCGCGGAACTCATCGACGCCGCCGGCTGCCTCGTTTTTCCGGGATTTATCGACGCGCACACCCACATGCAGATGGATGCGGGCGCGACCTGGACGGCGGACGACTTCGCCTCCGGCACCGCCGCCGCCTTGGCGGGGGGTACGACGGTGATTCTCGACTTCGCCACGCAAGCGCGCGGCCGCAGCCTCAATGAGGCGCTCGATCTCTGGCACAGCCGCGCGGACGGGCACTGCTCCTGCGGCTACGGCTTCCACATGGCGGTCACGGACTGGAACGGGCGCACCCGCCTGGAGCTCCGCGACATGGCGAATCGGGGCGTCACCAGCTTCAAGGCCTACATGGCCTACGACAACCTGCGCATCTCGGACGACGCCCTCCGGGAACTGCTCCGTGAGGCGGCGGCCCTCGGCGGCCTCGTGGGCGCGCACTGCGAGCTCGGCGATACGGTGAACAAAAACCGCGCCGAACTGGTCGCCGCGGGCAAGACCGCGCCGAAATACCACGCGCTGTCCAGACCGGACAAGGTGGAAGCCGATGCCGTCGCCCGCTTTTTGGAGTTGGCGGGAGAGGCGGACGCCCCCGCCTGGGTCGTGCATCTGAGCACGAGAGAAGGTTTACATAATATTGAAACGGCTCGGGCGCGCGGGCAGCGCGTCCTCACGGAGACCTGTCCCCAATACCTGACGCTGACGGACAAAGTATATGGAGCGGATGGCTTTGAGGGCGCGAAATACGTCTGCTCTCCGCCCATCCGCAACGCCCATGACCGTCTGGCGCTGCTGGATGCCACACGCAAGGGGAAAGTTGACATAATATCTACAGATCATTGCAGTTTCAATTACAAAGGGCAAAAGGAGATGGGCCTCGGGGACTTCACAAAGATTCCCAACGGACTGCCCGGCGTGGAGCACAGGCCCGCGCTGATCTGGACTTACGCCACGCAGAGTCCGGAGCGCTTCTGTGCCCTCCTCAGCGAGAATCCGGCGAAAGCCTTCGGCATGTATCCCAGAAAGGGGACGCTGAGCTCCGGCGCGGACGCGGACGTGGTGATCTGGGACGGCGGGGAGACGTGGACGATTCGCGCCGCCGAGCAGGTGCAAAACGTGGACTATTCGCCCTGGGAGGGGTTTCAGGTCAGGGGCCGGGCAAAGGTTGTGCTGCTGGGCGGCGAACTCTGCGCGGCGGAGGGAAACGTGCTGAAAGCGGGGCAGGGGAAGTATGTGGCGCGGGAGCGCGCCTGGGCGAACCTCTAGCGCAGTTCCTCCAGGTACCGGTGCGCGGCGAAGGCCGCCAGCGCGCCGTCCGCCGCCGCCGTGACCACTTGGCGGAGGTCTTTTTCCACGACATCCCCGGCGGCGAACACGCCCGGCACATCTGTGCGCATGAGCCTGTCCACCGGGATGTGCCCCGAGACGCTGAGCGCCACGTGTTCCGCCAGATCCGCCGTGTTCGGCTCGGTTCCGATGGCGACAAAGATGCCGGCCGCCGCCAGCAGCCGATCTCCGTTTTCGCCGCCGGGCAGCGTGGAGGCGACCCGCACGCCGGTGAGATTGCCGTCCGCCACAAGCTCTGTGACGCGGGCGTTTAAAACCAGCTCCACGTTTTCCCGCTCGGTCAGCCGGGTTAGGCTGACCGCCTGGGCGCGAAAACCCTCCCGTCGATGGATCAAATACACTTTTTCGCACAGCGCGGACAGATACAGCGCGTCCTGGACAGCGGTGTCGCCGCCGCCGACGACACAGACGGTCTTGCCCCGGTAAAAGAAGCCGTCGCATTCGGCGCAGTAGGACACGCCGTGTCCGATCAGCGCGGCCTCATTGGGCAGCCCCAGCTGCCGGGGATGCGCGCCCACGGCCAAGATGACAGCCCCGGCCTCATAACTCATGTCGCCGCAGAAAATTTTCTTGGGGCATCCGGCGAGATCATAGCCCGTGACCTCCGCCGTGAGGAGTTCCGCGCCGAAGCGCTCGGCCTGGGCCTGGATGCGCTGTGTGAGTTCAAAACCGGAGATATCCGGCGCGCCCGGGTAGTTTTCGATATGCGGCGTGCCGGCGGCCTGCCCGCCGGCAAAGACTTTCTCCAGTACAAGGGGGCGCAGACCGTAGCGGCCGCAATAAATCGCCGCGCTGAGCCCCGCCGTGCCCGCGCCGCAGATGATGACATCGCAGTGCATGAAAGTACCTCCTCCGATTTTTATTCCGTCATTGCGCGCGCAGCAAAGCAATCCAGAATACCAGGGCTGGATTGCCACGGCGGCAGGGACAGCCGCCTCGCAATGACAGTTTTTGTTGTCAAAAGCACCTTCCGTTCTTTTTTGCCGCGCAATTTACCCCGCCCGTGCCCGCGCCGCACTGATAACAGACCTCGTTCGGGAGCGCATCGCCCGAAAAAAAGGCGCATAAGTTCCCAATCGTGGTCTCCGCGATGCTCTTCAGCGCCTCCTCCGTCAAAAACGCCTGGTGGGAGGTGACGATCACGTTCGGCAGCGAGATGAGCAAAGAGAGCGTATCGTCGCTCACGATCTCCTGGGAAAAGTCCTCAAAAAAGAGCTCGGACTCCTCCTCATAGACATCCAGGGCCGCGCCGCCGATTTTTTTGCTCCGCAAACCGTGCAGCAGCGCCTCGCTGTCGATGATCGCGCCGCGCGAGGTGTTGATGAGCAGAACGCCGTTCCGCATTTCGCCGATGGCCTCGGCGTTGATCAGGTGATAGGTGTCCTTCGTGAGCGGGCAGTGCAGGGAGAGGATCTGGCTCCCCTGATAGAGGGTCTCTAAGTTTACATAACGTAAAGCGCTGTCCTTCAGCGGGTGAGGGTCATAGGCGAGCACCTCCATTTGAAAGCCCCGGCAGATGTCGATGAATGTCCGGCCGATCTGCCCCGTACCGATGACGCCGACGGTCTTGCCCTTCATATCAAAGCCAGTGAGCCCGCTGAGGGAGA
>WQUU01000268.1 GCA_009781925.1 Bacillota bacterium
TGGCCCGCTGCCGCTCCGTCGCGTCCTTTTCCTCCACAATGCCGGTAAAAACGCCGTTCTCATCCCGCAGAACCCGGCCATAGGGCAGCGCATACGGGGTTGCGCCGCTCAGCAGGGTACAGGCGTTTTTCTCTGTCTGATGGGTCTCGGTCAGCGCCAGGTACGTCTCACGGCGCATGAGGGGCATATCCCCGCAGCAGATGAGCAGGTCGCCGTCAAACTCCGGCAGCGCCGCCATCGCAATCTGCGCGGCGTGACCGGTGCCCAGCTGCTCCGTCTGCAGAGCAGTTGGGTAGCGCGGAAAGGCGGCGCACACCGCCTCCCGCCGATAGCCCACAATCAGGATGGTATCCTCCGCCGGAATAAAATCCAGCGCGCACAAAACGTATCCCAGGAGGGGTACGCCGTTTGCCAGCCGCATCACTTTTGGAAGTTCGGAGCCGTCCGCGCGCATCCGTTTTCCGGCTCCCGCGGCAAGGATCACCGCTTTGAGTGGTCTGTTTCCCATAGAGGGCTCCTCACGTTTTCTGTAGGGGGCGGCGTCCTCGACGCCCCGCAACGCCACGGGGTTAAGCGCACGGGGCGTTGGGGACGCCGCCCCCTACAAAGGCCATATTCAACCCACCTCGCGCATCGGCTCAAGATCAAACCGATTTTTTGCCAGATATGTAAGCAAGTCCTTCAGCTGCGCCGCACCGCCGTCTCCGCAGAGCACCCGGATGTCCGTCGGGCCTGTCCGCCCGGAGAGGGGGGCGGTGACGGCCTTGAGGTCAGATGACAGAGCGAGGTCTCCGGCGATAAAACAGAGACCCTGCGCCGCGGCAAAAGCGGAACCAGCCTCATCACCGCCCGCAGGCGCCGCGCAGAGAACCGTACCGATGTGCGCCGCCTCAAAGAGCAGGTCGGCGGTCTTGGAAAAGCTCTCCGCGCAGTCCGCCGGATCCAGGAGCACGCCGATTTTGTGCCCGCTCCCGGCGATGCGGCGCAGTTCGTCCGCGTTTTGACGGACATCGTTTGCCGTCACAAAGAAACAGGCCCGGAGCTCTTGCGTGTCCAAAAGAGCCAGTGCGCCGCTGTCCGGCAGGCCCTCAAAGCACAGGCGCACCCGCACCGCGCTCTTGTTCGGCGTGGGGCTGGGGCTCGGTTTTGGAGTGGGCGACGGGGTACGCGTGGGCGGCGGGGCGGAACCGCTGTCCCCCCCCGAATTGTCCGACAGCAGACCTTGGGCGATGGCGGCCTCGAGAAAGCGCTTGTCGTCCAAAACCGCGGCGCTGTTCTTGATCCGCAGGATGTCCCCGTATTCGTTTCCGGAGATGTAGATGCACCGGAGGCCGAAGCGATTGCAGACAAAATAGACCGGCACATAGACCGTGCCACCCCGGGAAATGGCCGAATCGGAAAATGAGGCGCCGTTTTCATCGAGACAGCCGCCGTTTTGGAGGTCAAAAAAGCATTTGGCCGCACCGGAGTAGAGCAGGGCGGTGGAGCTGTCCGAGAGATAGGAGTAGTAGATGCCGAGCGCGTTGAACACGGAGTAGGGGACGTAGTAAGTGCCGCCGGAGACATAGGCCCTGGCGCCCGGAAGGGTGTCGTTGACGGCGACAAAGAGATTCGTGGCGGCGAAAGCCTGCCCCGACAGCAACGAGACGCCCAGCAGCAGAGCGCAACAGAGCAGCAGAGCGATCATCCTCCGTCTCATGGATATGCCCACCTCCGATCAATCTTGAAACGATCACCCTGCGCACAGCAATGTGAAACGCGCAGCCTGCAGGGAACGGATCTATCCGTTCCGGGGCGTCGGCCCCTACGGTTTAATATATTGCCCGACAATCGTCTGCGCAGCGGCCGCGTCGCCGGCGCAGATATAGATGACATCAACGCCGGAGGTCTCCACAATAGCGCCGTCCAGCGTCGGGAGCTGCTCGGGGGCATAGCTGTAATAGACATCCTTTTGCATGGCGATGCGGTCATGCACCGCCTGGGCGATCCGCCCCGCGGCGGCCTCGTCCGCAGCCTGGAAGAGGGCGTACTCCTGGGGCGTCGTGTTGGCGGCGGAGCAGCTGACCACGCATTTGACCACGTCCGCGCTTTGCAGGCCAAAGAGCGAGACCGCGGTGGCCTGATCCAGCGGGCTCAGCGTGTCGTCAAAGAGGCCGCCGCCATCGATTGCCTGGCTGAGTTTTGTCAGGTCAACGGGCTTGGGCGTTGCGTTGCTGTCCTTGCCGCAGCCGGCCAGACAGGCGGTCAGAAGCAGGAGGGCCAGGAGCAGCGGAAGCGCTTTTTTCATCTTCACAGGCATTCACCTCACATTCTAATTGTCATTTCACTCCGATTGTCATGCCACTCTACTTGTCATTTCGCGTTGATTGTTATTCTGCGTCGATTGTCATTCTGAGCGAAGCGAAGAATCTTTCCTTTCGATTATATAAGAGTACGCCGAAATTTGCAAGGCAAAGTTTTCCCTCCGGGTCGTTTCTGGGTTGTTTCGCTGCGCCCACAACGGCGGGACGGGTGATGGCTTCCTCAGCCGTCAGCTGAAAAAACGGCTTTACAAACGCGGAAAATGTGTTATAATGAGTAACGCCGTGGGGGCGTAGCTCAGTTGGGAGAGCGTACGGTTCGCATCCGTAAGGTCGAGAGTTCGAATCTCTTCGTCTCCACCATGGCAGCGAACCCCCCGATGAAGCGTTTGTCGGGGGTTTTTATATTGTCAATCCCGCGCGGATATGTTATAATGGCTTGAAGCGGCCATTTTTTTATTGTTCTGAAAAAGGGAGGGTTCGCGGTATGAACTGTCGCAGGCGCGTCGTGCCGGTGCTGCTCTGCGCCGTGCTGCTGCTCTCCCTCTGCGGCTGTCTCTCCACCTCTATGGACAGCCTCTACGGCCTGCCGCAGATCTCCAAGCAATACCTCCATCTGGAGGAGCTGGCGGAGACCGAAATCAGCGGCGGCAGCGAATATTCCGCCCCCACTTTGGGGGCTTACCGCCAGTCCATCCAGTTCTACGACATGAACGGTGACGGCGCGGACGAGGCCCTGGCCTTCTTCCGGGACAGCGCGGGCCCCTATATCATCATCTATACCGAGCGGGCCGGGGGCTATGCCGCCGCCGCCAAAATAACGGGCGAGGGCAGCGCTATCGGCGCTGTGGAGTACAGCGATCTGGACGGCGACGGCTTCACAGAGCTTATCGTCGAGTGGCAACAGGGCGGCGGGCTCCGGCTCCTCTGTGTCTATTCCCTGAAAGATTGGGCGGTCAACCAGCTCTACACGGCTCCCAGCAGCGGATTTAAGGTGATGGATCT
>WQUU01000269.1 GCA_009781925.1 Bacillota bacterium
TGCACGCGGGCGGGGGTTGTGGGGAAAGGTGGTCAAAACGGCACCTCGTCCTCTTGTAATTGACGTTTCTGCTGAAGGTACTGAATTCGCGCGTCGTGCCTGTCATCCTGATCGACGGCAGATAGGATCTTGAAGTAGGCGTCATGGAGCTCAATCTTCTGCTTTTTCACACGCAGCGCCCAGAGAATTTCACCATATTCAAGGCTCAACGGGTGGTACTCTGAAAGATCCAGTTCCTGCAACAGCTCAATGATCCGATCAAGCAGGGACAGGGGGATCATCACATTCTGACTCATCACGGCGCCTCAATTCAGCTCGTATTCAATAACGAGCTTGGCCATGCGGTCGTCGATGATGGTCTTACGGTTCTGAGCGCCGTAGATGAGAGAACTGGTGCAGGCTTTATTGACGAGGCGGGAGATGCCGCTGGAGAACTGAAAGATGTCGGTGATCGCGTCATCGGAAAAGATGTCCCTGTCGCAGCCGGCGTAGATTAGATGGGTTTTGATGTACTCAGTCGTCTGTAGCTGATCCATATGGCCAACCGCGCACTGGACGTCGATGCGCTGGCGGATAGCCGCATAGGATTGAAGTTTTAGCTTCTCCCAGAGTTCGGATTGTCCGGCCAGAATAAGCGCCATCGGGCTCTGGGAGTCCATCTTAAAGTTAAGCAGGAAACGAATTTCTTCCAGCATCTCCCGGTCAAGAAGATGAGCCTCGTCCACGATGACCACCGGCAGGAGGCCGTGGACGCCCTTCATGATCTCGATCTCTTTATGAAGCTGGCGTTTCGCCTCGCCGCGGTAGTGGCTGGCCTCAAAACCGAGCTGTTCCAGGATGGTTTTATAGAAGCTCCTGGGCGTCATCTTTGAGTCGGACAGATAGAGTACCTGGTATTGGGAACCTTGGAGTTCGTCATGAAAGCGCCGCAGCAGGGTCGTCTTACCACAGCCCGGATCACCGGTCATCACAGCGAACAACTGGCTTTTTGCGGTATATTTCAGGCGCTCGATGAGCTCGTCGGAGTCGTTGCCGCGATAGAGCTTGGCTGTTGGGATCGTCCGGCTGAACGGGGTTCGGGTGAAGCCATAGAAGTCCTCAAACATGGCCGTCACCGCCCTCCAGACCGCTGTAGCGAATGGCGCGGCGCACGACCGTGCGGTTGGATTCGTATTTCTTTTCTTTCGCGTCCAGCAGCCGGGAGGTGGATGGCATCGCCGGCAGCATAGACCCCGGCAATTTCGGACGGGGGCCGGTGTGCGCGCCAATGGCCAGTTCGCGGATTTGCCACGACTTGCCGTCGTGCTCCGCCGTCAGGGTTGCGAGGTCATTTGGGTCATAGGCCACGTCAATCGTCCGTCCGGCGAGTAAGACGGAAACCTCGTATTTCTTGCCGCGAAAGCTGATGCAGCCGGATTTATCTACTCTACGCTTTTCAACCCGCATGAACGCTGACGCTACGGTCTCCGGCGGGACAAAACGCAACGGGGATTTCGAATTTTTGTACGCGACCTCCGGCGATAGCCCATGCAGACTACCGTGCTCCCGCGTGTGGTAGCACTCCTGCAGCCAGACTTTGAAATAGCGGTTGAACTCGTCCAGCGTCCGGCACCGCTTGAGCGCGACCTCATCCAAAAAGCTGTCCACCGTGCGGTTAAACCGCTCGATCTTACCGGTGGACTCCGGGCTGTACGGCTTGGCGAACAGCAACTTGATCCCGAGAATGGCGCAGGCTCTGTCCATCCATTTCGTTCTATACTGCTTCCCATTATCGAAGTATACGCGCCGTGGCAGTCCCTCTTTCAATACAGCCTTGCGAAAGCAGTCCTCCACCACCGTTTGATCCAGGCTGTCATAAAACTCGCCATGCACGACGTAGCGTGTGGCGTCATCCAGGAAACTTACAAGGTATATCTGCTTCCTGACGCCGCCGAGGGCCAGAAACGGGCCAAACTTGATGTCGCTGTGCCACATGTCGCCGCGCTCCTGCCGCTGGAACCTCCGCGCTGCCAGGCCGCCCTGCTGGTATAGTTTCATCTGCCGGGCGGAGTACCCTTTCTCCTGAAGCCTGTCCTGCAGCGTCGTGCGCCTCACGGTTCCCTCCGGCGCGCGGCCCTCCATCTCCAGAATCTCGATGATCTGCGGTACGCTGCGGCTCGGCACCTCCCGCCGCAGCAGGATTGCCTCCGCTAGTACGTCCTCCGGGATGACGCCGGGCTTGTTGTTCACGTGGGCGGCTGGTTTGAGGCCCTCAAAGCCCTGCGCCGCATAAGCGTCCAGCCACCTCCCCAACGTCCTCCGGGATATTCCGTTCTGCTCACGAGCCTCCTTTTTGAGCATGACTATCTTAGCCGAGTCGGTCTTTTCCTCCATGGCGGCCAGGATGGGCGCGATGATTTTGTGCCGGTTCACCGCGATTTCTTCCGGTTTTCTCATGTCCGTCAACCTGTTTTCCTCCGTTTTCATTCAAATTGGAGCTTGCAGGTTGAACATAACACATTTTTACCCGGGCGAATACGCCGATCGGGTTGACGGCCACAAATGGGCGTTTACTACCGCCCGGACGATTTCCCTCGGCGCCGCGTTCGGGGAGATTACCACTTCATATTTCTCTCCCAGCGACGCGATTACGCTGTCAAGGTACAGCTTACGCGCCTTCCACCACGCTTGAACCCGGCGGATCGCGCTCCCATCGACATCCACACCATCCATGTCGCCGGCGATGATGTTCTCAATCGTTTTCATGCAATGCCGTCTGTACGGCATGATGAGATCAGGCAACTCATGATGGATGTGACCGCACTGCTTGCAGCGCAGCCGCCGGATGATCAGCGTCTTACAATTTCCATCATCGTCTTTGACCTTGCGTCTCCGCCGCCCGTATCTGTTCAGACGACCGCCGCACAGTGGGCACCCGATCGTTTCCTCGCTGTTGACGTAAAATTTCCCGCTGTGTCTTTTTCCAGTTTGTACTTGTTCGTGCTGATCATTTTTGCCCACACCCCTATGTTGGGCATTATACTCGGCTATTCGCGCGCGGGCAACCCCGGCGGCGCAAGGGCGTTTTGGCTAGGCGGAAACAGTTGACTACTGTTTTTGGGTCTGGTATCGACTCATATTTCCAAAATTCGAGGGTACAGGTATTTTTATTTAGGGTTCTCAGTATATGAGGCATCACGTAGTTTTAACAAGTGAATATATTTACCTAACTCAACATTAAGCCCCGTGATAATCACGGGAGAACAGGAAGAGCAGTAGCGATAAGTCAGACAAAAAAGTCCTCATTTGATA
>WQUU01000270.1 GCA_009781925.1 Bacillota bacterium
CAATAGAAGGGAGTAAGACCATCACGGTGGAGGTGGTCTTCGCGGACGGGACGGTCAGGGATCACACGATCCATACCAATGCGAAATATTTGAGTGACGCGTTGGAGAAGCAAAATCCAAGCCTCATCAGCGGTCAAAAGAGCGCGGCGGGGCTGTTCATCACAACGGTGGACGGCGTGACCGCCAATGATGGCCTCCAGCAGTGGTGGTGTATCACCAAGGGCGGCGCGCAGGTCGATACCGGGGCGGATCAGACGCCCATCGCTGACGGCGACCACTTTGAGATCACGCTCACAACGGGATATGGCGGCTAAACCCGGTCGGACGGCGAAATCCGCCGGGGCGACGATCCGGGAGATCGCGGTGATGGGGCTCTGCGCCGCGATCCTGATCGCCGTGCAGATCGCAAAGGCCACGCTGCTCCCCATGCTGCCGAATGTTGAGCTGGTCTCGCCGCTGATCATCGTGTACACTCTGGCCTTCCGCCGCCGGGTTTTCTATATTGTCTATACATTTGTACTCGTGGAAGGCGTCTATTGGGGCTTCGCGGCCTGGTGGTTTTCCTTCCTCTACGTTTGGGCAATTCTGGCCGGGGCGGCGCTGCTGCTGCGCGGTATGAAAAATCCTTTGGGCTGGGCGATTCTGGCCGGCGCGTTCGGTTTGTTGTTTGGCACGCTGTGCGCCGCCACGGATCTGCTGATCGGTGGGTTTGGCTTTGCGGCGGCCAACTGGGTGAGAGGAATTCCCTTTGACCTGATCCACTGCGCGGGGAATTTTGTGCTCTGCCTCCTACTGTGGAAACCGCTGAATACGCTGTTTTCTGGATTGCTTCGTCGCGCCGCTCCTCGCAATGACAGTAGGGGCGGCTATCAGCCGCCCGCGGGCGATTGATAATCGCCTCTACGCAGTACACAATAAATCAAATTGTATTAGAGGTAAATCTATGCCCAGAAACGTTCTGATCGCCCAGTCCGGAGGGCCGTCTCCGGTGATCAACGCCTCTCTGGCCGGAGTGCTGGACGCTTGTTTTGACAGCGGCGCCTTTGGGGAGGTTTATGCCGCCTGGCACGGGATTGAGGGGGTGCTGCTGGAGGAGCTCATCGATATGAAAAAACAGGCTCCGCGGGAGCTGAGCTTATTGCGCAAGACACCCGCCTCCGGAGCCATCGGCACCTGCCGCTATAAGCTGGGGCCGGGACAGGAGGCGGACTTTGCGCGCATTCTGGAGGTTTTCCGCGCCCATGACATCGGATATTTCTTCTACATCGGCGGCAACGACTCCATGGATACGGCGGCCAAGGTGTCCGATCTGGCGCGGGCGCGGGGCTATGACCTCAAGGTCACCGGTGTGCCAAAAACCATCGACAACGACGTGGGCGACGAGGAATTTAAGCTGGTGGATCACACGCCGGGGTATGGCAGCGCCGCCCGTTACTGGGCCAACCTGATTCAGAACGCCAATGAGGAGAACCGGGGGACTTGTGTATCCGAGTGCGTCAGCGTGTTCCAGGCCATGGGCCGGGACGCCGGCTTCATCACGGCGGCGGCGAGGCTCGGCGATCCCGAGCGTGAGATGCCGCTGCTGCTGTTTTTGCCCGAGACCGGGTTCGGGCTGGAGGAGCTGACAGACCGGGTACACAACCTGCTGCGGCGTGAGGGCCGCTGTATTCTGGTGATCGGTGAAGGCTTTCACGCCGGAGCGCTGGGCGAGGCCAGGGACGGGTTTGGGCATGTGGAGTACGGGGCCAGCGCGAGCACGGCGGCGCAGAGGGTCGTCAACCATCTGAATCGGAGCGGGCTGCCGGCGCGCGGGCAGGCCACGGGACAGGTGCCTGGTGTGCTGCAGCGCGGCGTGTCCGTTTATGCCTCCAAAGTGGATTTGGAGGAGGCTTATCAGGTGGGCGCCAAGGCTGTGGACATTGCCCTCAAGGAGGGAAGCGGCTGGATGGCCACCGTCTTGCGCCGGCCCGGGGCGATGTACGAGGCGTATTATGACAAGGTTCCGCTGGCGCTTGTGGCCGGCAGCGCGCGGCGGCTGCCTTCGGCCTGGATCAGTGCGGAGGGTACGGATGTCACCGATGACTTCATCCGCTACGCGCGGCCCCTGATCGGGGACGGCTGGCCCGAGGTGGAGATCGAAAACGGCCTGCAGCGCTTTGCCCGGCTGGAGGTCAGGCTGATCGGCAAAAAGTGTCCGGCCTATGTGCCCTGCGCCATGCGGCGAAACGGAGATGCCCCATGCTGAACAGGGTCACGGTTGCGGGCAACCTGCTTGTGGATTATGTGAAAAAAATCGACAGCTATCCGGAGCGCGGAAAACTGAGTTCTATTCTGGGGCTCTCATGGGGCGTGGGCGGCTGCGCCTGTAATACGGCCATCGCCCTAAAACGGCTCGACAGCGCGCTGTCCGTGGCCGCCCTGGGCCGCACGGGCGAGGACGAAAACGGGCGCTACATCCGGGAGGTTCTGGAGCGGGAAGGAGTTCGGGCGGACATCACCGCCGACCATGCGCTGCCCACCTCGTTTACCGATGTCATGTCGGATGTACAGGGCGAGCGCACCTTCTTCCACGCCAGGGGGGCCAACGCGGCCTTCGGCCCGGAGGACGTCCCCTTTGAACGGCTGGACTGCGACCTGCTCCACGCGGGATACATCCTTCTGCTGGATCGTATGGACGCCGAGGACAAGGCCTATGGTACGGCACTGGCCCGGACACTGGCCCGCGTGCGCGCGCTGGGGATCAAGACCTCAGTGGACGTGGCCAGCGAGAACTCGGATCGGCTGAGCAAACTGACCGGGCACAGCCTCCCGTATTGCGACTATTTTATAGTCAACGAGGCAGAGGCCGCGGAAATCACCGGCCTGCCCGCCCGCGACGCGGGAGGGCAGTTACAGGAAGAAAACGTGCGGCGAATTTTGGAGCGGCTTGTTGACCTGGGCGTCCGGGAAACCGCCGTGATCCATGCGCCGGAGGGCGGCTGGGCGCTGTCCCGCTCGGCGGGGTACGCCTTCTCGCCCTCGGTGGCGCTGCCGCGGGAACACATCAAGGGGCATGTGGGCGCGGGTGACGCCTTCTGCGCTGGCATGCTCTACGGTGTCTGCCGGGACTTTCCTCTGCGGCGGGCGCTGGAGACTGCGGCCGGCGCGGCGGCCTGCTGCCTAACTGAGGCGAACTCAACCGACGGCCTGCGCGATTTGGCGGGCACTTTGAAGATGATTGAACAGTGGGGACTTTAATGAAAACGCAATTTTCTGAAAAAAACAGAAA
>WQUU01000271.1 GCA_009781925.1 Bacillota bacterium
TGCGGCTCAGGAGCTCGGCGCAAATCCGCAGGAGTTCCGCCGGGGACTTCGGGTGTTTCACGAGGAGCACTTCAAAGCGCCCGTCCGCCAGATCCACAAGCTTTTCGTCCAGCTTGAGCACACCTGCCACGGAGAGGCTGTTGGTCACCGCGCCCACGAGGAGGTCGGCTTCCACCGCCGCGCCGTCCACCTCCACCCGGGTGCTGTGGGGTCTGATCTGGCGCAGGTGGCCCACGGCTCCGAGGAGATAGGCCAGATGTCCCAGGCTGCGTTTGGCGGCCTGAGGGGTCTCGTAGCTGAGCGCCGTAAACGCGCCGAAGGCCGTCACATAGGTGAAATAGCCAAGCTCCCCATAGGCTCCGACATCCAGGGAGCGCGGCGTGCCCTCCACAATGCGCTGCGCCGCCTTGCGGGGATTCCGCGGCAGGTGCAAGGTCTTTGCCACGTCGTTGGTGGTGCCCAGGGGGATGTAGCCCAGCGGGGGCCGTACCGGGAGGGCCATCAGGCCCGAAATCACCTCGCTCAGCGTGCCGTCCCCGCCGACGCAGACGAGGAGGTCAAAATCCGCCGCCAATTCCCGCGCCAGGCGCTCCATATCCCCCGGACAGGCCGAGAAGCGGAGTTCCTGGGCAAAGCCCCCCTTGGCGAACTCCGCGCAGATTTTGCCCAGGGCGCTATGGAACCTGCCCCGTCCCGCCACGGGATTGATGAGCAATAAGAGGCGTTTCATGTGGGTCATTGATCTCCTTGCACATTGTGGGATATCCCCCGTCGGGGACGCCCCCCTGGGCATCCCGTGCCCTGTTGCGCGGTGCGGCTTGCGCTGTTGTGGATGCGGCTGCGTCCTGTCGTGGATGCGGCTGTGCACTGTTGCGCGTTGCGGCTGCGTCCTGTCGTGGATGCGGGACGCCGAGGGCGGCGTCCCCTACAAGTCACCTCCGCCCCCGTTTCCGCATAGTATAAGCCGAAACTCAGCGGGGGGTGATCTTATGAAGTTTGCGGTGATCGGCGGCGACCTGCGCGCGGCGCGGCTCTGCGCACTGCTGTGCGCCGACGGACACGAGGTGCGGGCCTTCGCCCTGGAGAAGGCGGAGCTGGACGCGGAAATCATATCCTGCGCCGACCCCGCCGAGGCGGCACAGGACGCGGACTGCGCCGTATTGCCCCTGCCCGTGACCAATGTGCGGGGGAGACTTAACACACCGCTTTCGGCCAGGGCTTGTACCGTCGCGGAGGCGCTGGACGCACTCACGCCCGAGCAGATCGTCTGCGCCGGGCGCGTGGACGCCGAGACCTGGACGGCGGCGCGGGCGCGGCATCTGACCCTCATCGATTTCTTTGAGCGGGAGGAGCTCTGCGTGTTAAACGCCGTGGCCACGGCGGAGGGGGCCGTCGGCATTCTCATGCAGGAGACGCCGGTCACCCTCTGGGGGATGCGGATTTTAGTCATCGGCTTCGGGCGCGTGGGGAAGTTGCTGGCCGACCGGCTGAAAGGGCTTGGCGCGCGGGTCGCCGTCTCCGCGAGGAACCACGGGGACATGGCCTGGATCAGGGCGCTGAACTATGAGGCCCTGGACACCCGGGCTCTGGAGGGCCAGCTCGGCCAATTCGACGCCGTGGTCAACACCGTGCCCGCTCCGGTGCTGGGCGAAAACCGCCTCCGGGAACTCAAGCCGGGGGCCCTGTGTATGGATCTGGCCTCCAAGCCGGGGGGGATGGACTTCGCCGCGGCGGGAAAGCTGGGGGTGCGGGCCGTCTGGGCCCTCTCTCTGCCGGGGGAGGTGGCCCCGGTGAGCGCGGGGACGATCATCCGCGACACAATTTATAATATTCTGGGGGAGCGGGTATGACAAAGCGCAGACTCGGGCTGGCCCTCTGCGGCTCCTATTGCACTTTCGAGCGGGCCTTTGCAGCGGCCGAGAAGCTCTGCGAGATCTATGACGTGACGCCCATTCTGTCCGAGAGGGCGGCTGTGACGGACAGCCGCTTCGGAAAGGCGGCGGAATTCAAGGCCCGGCTCGAGGCAATGACCCAAAAACCCGTCATCGACAGCGTCGCGGCGGCGGAGCCCCTCGGCCCCCTGGGGATGCTGGACGCGCTGCTCATCGCGCCCTGTACGGGCAACACGCTGGCGAAACTGGCCGCCGGCATCACGGACAGCTCCGTCACTATGGCGGCAAAGGCCCAGCTGCGCAACGGCGGGCCTCTGATTATCGCAGTCTCCACCAACGACGGCCTCTCCGGCACGGCCCCAAGCCTCGGCAGACTTCTGGGCCGGAAAAACGTCTACTTCGTGCCCTTCTATCAGGACGATCCGGCAAAAAAGCCCACATCCCTGCTGGCGGATTTCGACCGGATCGGGGAGACGGTCGAGGCGGCGCTGCAGGGGCGGCAGGCCCAGCCGGTGATCGGGGTACGTCCCGCGACCTCGTAGGGAACGCATTTATGCGTTCCGCAATCCCCCCAAACGGCCCATGATATGGCATTTATGACGCGATTCACATATCGGAACGGATCAATCCGTTCCCTACAAAGGATATTTACGCAATTCCTGTCAAATCGTAGTTCTCCAGCCACTGCGACGCGGCCTCCGCCACACCTTTCAGCGCCGCGTCGGAGAAGGGCAGCATCATGCCGGCCCCGGTCACCAGATCGCGGAAAGTCTTCGTCCCGCCGGGGGCGGTGTAGACCATATATTTCTCCCAGGCGGCTTTCGGATCCGCCTGGATCGCCGCCCAGAACTGCAGGGCTACGCTCTGGGCCAGACAGTAGTCGATATAGTAGAAGGGCCTGCCATAGATGTGCAGCTGGCGCTGCCAGTGCCGGCCGTCCCCGTAGAAGGGGATGCTGTCCAGCTTCATCCAGGGCATGTAGACCGCGCTGAGTTTGCGCCACTCCTCGTGCCGCTGCTCGGGCGTCAGATCCGGATTCTCATAGACGATGTGCTGGAAGTGATCCACCATCGTGCCGTAGGGGATGAAGGTCAGCGCGCCGGAGAGATGGGTATATCTGAATTTCCGCGCGTCCTCCCCGAAGAAGCCGTCCAGCCAGGGCCAGGCGAAGAACTCCATGGACATGGAGTGCACCTCGCAGGCCTCGGAGGTGGGCGATACGCAGGAAATCGGCAGCGTGTCCCGCGCCGTATAGAAGGCAAAGGCGTGGCCGGCCTCGTGGGTGATGACCTCCACGTCGCCCGCGGTGCCGTTAAAGTTGGCGAAGATAAAGGGCACTTTATACGCCAGAAGATCCGTGCAGTAGCCCCCGACCTGTTTGCCGTCCTTGGAGAGGACGTCCATGAGCTCATTGTCCAGCATGACGTCGATGAAGGCCGCCGTCTCCGGGCTGAGCTCGTGATAGAAGCGCTTGCCTTGGGCCAAAATATCCTCCGGCCTGCCCTGCGGCGCCGGATTGCCCGAGCGGTACTCCAGGATGTTGTCGCAGTGCTCCATGGGATAAGTTTTGCCCAGGCGCGCGGCCTGGCGGCGGTAGACCCCGTCCGCCAGGGGGACGATATACTTGACCACGGCGGCGCGGAACGCCTCGATGTCCTCCTTGGTATAGCAGTTGCGCGTCATCCGGTAATAGCCGAGCTCGACATAGTTCTCATAGCCCAGTTTTTTGGCGATCTCCGTGCGCAGGCGGACAAGCTCGTCATAGATATGGTCAAGCTCCTCGCCGTTTTCCAAGTACCAGCCCCCCTCGGCGACCCAGGCGGCCCGGCGGCGGCCATCCTCCGGCGCCTGCTTCTTGGGCGTCAGTTGGGAGACGGTGTAGACGCCCCCCTCAAAGGGAATCTTCGCGGAGGCCACCAGTTTGTCGTACTCGGAGACGAGGGCGTTTTCCCGCTGCAGATCGGGGACGATCTCTGGGGAGAAGGTCTTGAGCTCAATCTCGGCGTTTGTAAAAAAGAGGCCGCCGTATTTGGCCTCGAAGTCCGGACGGAATTTCGAGCGCAGCATGGCCAGTTTCCAGTGCTGCTCCGGCTCCTCCAGGAGGGGGGCGGCCTCGTCGGCGAAGTCGTTCTCCGCGTCGTAGAAGGCGTCGTTCGTGTCGATGCTGTGGCGGATATAGGACAGGGAAAACATCGTGTTCACCTCGGCCAGGCGCTGTTCGTGGCTAAGGAAGATCTCTTCCGCCTCGGCGAAGGTTTCGGCGTTGCCGAGTTTCGCGGCGGCGTCCTCATAGAATGCGCCCAGGGCCTCCACATCGGGCCGCACATACATCATCTCGGAAAATTTCATGGGGGACTCCTTTATTCTGAATTCTGAAAAATCAGCACATTTATTATAGCACTTTCTTTTCCAAATTGGAAGGCTAGATCATACTTACAAAAGGCGGCGGTTTTGATCTTACGGATCTTTTTATATTTTACAAATCATTTACAGATTCGTCAGATTCGAGACATCCTTTGGTGTTAGAATAGGCGCATCTCATCAAAGGAGTTGCCCGTTATGAAACAAATCAAACCGCGTTCCTCCGCTTTTAAGAAATTCCTGGCGGTTTTTCTCGTGGCCGCGCTCGTCATCGCCGCTGTCTCCGCCGGAGCCTTGGCCGCAGGCGCGGCGCAGCAGCCGTCCACCAATCAGCAGCAGATACAGCCCTATTCCGGCCAACAGAACCAGCATTCCTCCACGAACCAGCAGGATTCGATGGGGATGATGGGCCGGGGGAACTCCGGCCAGGGCCAGCAGATGTTTGGTTTCAATAGCCCGATGAAAACCGGAGTGCGCGGCTTGGCGGTCGTTGGAATCGCTATCGCGCTCCTCGTCTGCTTAGTCTGTGACGTGCTTCTGACGCTCTACGTGTATCTGGACGCGAAGCGGATCGGACACCACGCGGTTCTCTGGGCGATTTTGGTATTCTTTACCACCGTTCTGGGCCTGCTCATCTACCTGCTGTATAAGCAGCGCAAGGAGCATCCGGAGGTCTGGCGCGCCGCGCCAAAGCCCGCCCCGGGCCGGGTCTGCCCGAACTGCCGCAGTGTTCAGAGCCCGGAGAACGCCTACTGCTACGTCTGCGGCGCCCCGATGGAGCTCCGCTGCAAAAAGTGCGGCGCCCCGCTGCACCCGAAGGCCGTGTTTTGCCCCGTCTGCGGCGTCAAGGCCGGGGAGGGGAACGTCCCCGCGCCGGAGCCGGTAACCGGTTCGGAAACTGTCCCGGCAACGGCCGCGGCAGGGCCGATCGCCACGGAAGCGGAACAGGCCGTGGCATCCGCGGAGGCGGAACCGCCGAAGGCATAACAAATAGGAAGTGCAAAATCCCCGCCGAAAAAGCGGGGTTTTTTTATTGGGGAGTTCTGAACTTATATCCTCCGCTGCACCGCCTTCACGATTTCCACCAGAGGGATCATGCTGAAGGCCAGGCCCAGGGCGATGACGTACTCCAGAGGGCTGATGGAGGTGAAGCCGAAGGCGGCGTTCAGGAACGGAATGTAGATCACCGCAGTGGTCAGCAGCAGAGAGAGGCCGCCGGCCAGGAGCAGGGCGTTGTTGGAGGTTTTCAGCGTGAGGAGACTCCCGCGCTGGCTGCGCATGTTGAAGCTGTGGAAGATTTCCGCCATGCTCATGGTGAGAAAGGCCATGGTCATGCCGTCCGGACTGCCGCCGCCGACAGGGGAGACGCCGTGTTCCATACTGTGGCCGAGGAAGTAGGCCAGGAGCGTCAGCGCCGTGACCAGGAGGCCCTGGTAGGCGATGTCAAAGCCCATGCCGCCGGAAAAAATACCGGCCTGCGCCTCCCGGGGGGGGCGGCGCATGATGTCCGCCTCCGCCTTTTCAACCCCCAGGGCCAAGGCGGGAAAGCAATCCGTGATGAGGTTGATCCACAGCAGATGTACCGGCTTTAGAATGACAAAGCCCAGAAGCGTGGCGATGAAGATGCTTAAAACCTCGCTCATGTTGGAGCTCAGGAGGAACTGGATGGCCTTGCGGATGTTGTCGTAGATCCGTCGCCCCTCGGCGACCGCGTGCACAATCGTGGCAAAGTTGTCGTCCGCCAGAACCATGTCCGCCACGTTTTTGGTGACGTCCGTGCCGGTGATGCCCATGCCCACGCCGATGTCGGCGCTTTTTAAACTGGGCGCGTCGTTGACGCCGTCCCCCGTCATGGCGGTGACACAGCCGGCCTTCCGCCAGGCCTTTACAATGCGCACCTTGTGCTCCGGCTGCACCCTGGCGTAGACCGAGACATCCCGGAAGACCTGGTCAAAGACCTCGTCGCTCATGTCGGAGATCATGGAGCCCTCGAGCGCCACGCCGCCCTCGGTCAAAATACCGAGTTCGGAGGCAATGGCTTTGGCGGTGGCGACGTGGTCGCCGGTGATCATGATGGGGCGGATACCGGCCTCGCGGCACTCCTGAATGGCGGCTTTTACCTCGGGCCGCACGGGATCGATCATCCCCGCAAGCCCGATGAAGCAGAGATTTTGCTCCAGCGCCGCCGGGCTCATGTCCGCCGGCAGGGACGCATAGCGCCGCCGCGCGGCCATGAGCACCCGCAGGGCCTTATCCGCCATACGGCCGTTTGCCTCCAGGATGGCTCTGCGCCGCTCCTCGCTCAAATGCCGTTCAACGCCGCCCTCCAGATAGGAAGTGCAGCGCCTTAAAATCTCGTCCGGCGCGCCTTTTGTGTACTGGACATAGCCGTCCGCCGTCCTATGTACCGTACTCATCATCTTGCGCATGCTGTCAAAGGGGGCCTCGCCCACCCGGGGGAATTCGCGCTTGAGCGCGGGTTTTAAGAGGCCAAGCGTTTTTGCGTAGCTGACCAGGGCGGCCTCGGTGGGCTCGCCCTGGGCCTGCCCGTCCTCGCCCAGTTCCGCGTCGGAACACAGGGCCATGGCCGACCCCAGGAGTTTCTCGTCGCCGCCGTAGTGTTCAACCACAGTCATCCTGTTTTGCGTCAGGGTGCCGGTCTTGTCCGAGCAGATGATCTGGGCGCAGCCCAGGGTCTCCACGGCGGTGAGTTTCCTTATGATGGCGTTGTTCCGGGACATGTTGGTCACGCCGATGGACAGTACGATCGTCACAACCGCGACCAGGCCCTCCGGGATCGCGGCCACCGCCAGGGACACGGCGATCATGAACCGATCCAGCAGAATCGTCCCCGTGACCTTTCCGGCCTCCAAAATGCCGACCACAAAGATAAAGGCGCAGATACCGGTCACGAGATAAGTTAAAATTTTTGAGAGTTGGCTCAGCCGCTTTTGCAGGGGGGTCTGACCGGATTCCGCGGTCTCGAGGATGTTTGCGATCTTGCCCATCTCCGTGTCCATGCCGGTGGCCGTGATGACGGCCGTACCCCGGCCGTAGGCGACCGTGCTGCCCATGTAGACCATGTTCGCCCGATCTCCGAGGGTGATCTCCTGACCGGGGGCGGCCAGATTCAGCGCGGTGATGAGCTTCTGCACCGGCACGCTCTCTCCGGTCAGGGCCGCCTCCTCGACCTGGAGGGAACTGGCCTCGATCAAACGCCCGTCCGCCGGCACGGCGTCCCCGGCCTCGAGCAGGATCACGTCGCCGGTCACCAGTTCCTCGCTCCTGACCGGGCGGACATGTCCGCCGCGCAAGACCCGGCTGGTAGCGGCGGACATGGTCTGCAGGGCTTCAATGGCGTGTTCGGCCTTGTTCTCCTGGTAGACGCCCAAAACGGCGTTGATCAGCACCACGGTCAGGATAATGATCACATCGGCGTACCCCTCGCCCGAGTGGGCCGCCGTAATAGCTGAAATTACCGCCGCCGCAATGAGCATGAGAATCATGGGGTCGGCGAGCTGGGCAAAAAAGCGGCGCAGGAGGGAGGTCTTTTTGACCTCCTTGAGGCGGTTTTTTCCGTTTTTCTCGAGCCGCGCGGCGGCCTCAGATGCGCTTAAGCCCTCGCGGGAGCTTTGCAGTTCCCGCAGGGCGTCCTCAGCGCTTTCATCGTAGTATTTCATAATAGTAGGCTCCGAAATTCAAGGACACTCCCTCAGGCAGGCCGCAAGGGCGGCGGCCTGCCAGCTCCCTCGAAGAGGGAGCCCGGTGCCTCTTAATCTGTGTGCACAATGTTTGCGGCACCGTGCCTCCCTCCATGAGGGAGGTGGCGGCGTAGCCGCCGGAAGGAGTGCCTTTGACCTACACTTTACCAGTAGAAAACCGCAAAGTCAAGGAAAATTCACTGCAAAATTTTCGGAAAAACCCCCTTGACATTGCGGTTGACTTGTGCTATATTCTCAATCGACCAATATGGTCGATTGAGAGGTCTACACAGAAGCCGAGGTGACAGAATTGACCGGTCGATTTGACGCGTTCCATGAGCTGGAACCGGAGAAGCAAAAGCGCATCCTGGACGCGGCGCTCAAGGAGTTCTCGGAAAAGGGGTTTAAGCGCGCCTCCACAAACGCCATCGCGGAGAGCGCGCAAATCGGCAAGGGCATGCTGTTTTACTACTTCGGCTCCAAGGGGGAGCTGTTTGACTTCCTCTGCGGATACTGCATCGAGTTCTTCCGCCGGGAATATCTGGATCGTTTTCTGCCAAGGGGGGGGGACGACGGGGACTTTATCCGCCGCCAGCAGCGCATGGCGGAGCTCAAGCGCAAGGCCATGGGGGAGATCCCGCTGATTTTCCATATGTTCGAGAGCTTTTACAGGCCGGAGAACGCCGCGTACATCAAGAAGTACGCGGAGCCCCTCGCCGAACAGCGGCGGCAATTTATTCAGAGCCTCTATGAGGGCCTGGATCTGAGCCTGCTCCGCGCGGATTTGGAGCCCCTGCGCGCGCTGCGCTACATCACCTGGCTCATGGACAGCTACACTGCGGAGATCGAGCGGAAGGCCGCGCACGGCGACCTTGACGCGGCGGACGAGGCCGCTCTGGCGGCGGAGTGGGCGCGCTATGACGCCTTTACTGAGGATTTACGAAAATTGTTCTATCATAATTGAGGGGGAAATCATCTATGTCCATTCTGGAAACCAAGGATCTGCACAAGAAGTTCGGGCAGTTTGAAGCGCTCAAGGGCGTCAATCTGGCGGTGGAGCCGGGCGAGGTTCACGCCTTTCTGGGCCCCAACGGCGCGGGCAAGACCACGACCATCCGCTGCCTGCTGGGGATTTTGAAGGCCAGTTCCGGTTCCGTCAGCCTCTTCGGGCAGGACGCCTGGAAAAACGCCGTGGCTCTGCACAGGCGTCTGGCCTACGTCCCCGGGGACGTGAACCTCTGGAACAATCTCACGGGCGGCGAAGTCATCGACCTTTTTCTCTCCCTGCGGGGCGCAAAGCCGGACGCAAAAGTCCGGGAGACCTATCTGCAGCGCTTTGAGCTCGACCCCGCCAAGAAATGCGGGACATACTCCAAAGGCAACCGCCAAAAAGTCGCCCTGGTGGCGGCCTTCGCCTCCGGCGCGGAACTGTACATCCTCGACGAGCCCACGTCCGGCCTCGACCCCCTGCTGGAGAAGGTGTTTCAGGACTGCGTCCACGAGCTCAAGGCCGAGGGCAAGAGCGTATTGCTCAGCAGTCACATCATGAGCGAGGTGGAGAAGCTGGCTGACCGCGTCAGCATCATCAAAGAGGGCGAGCTTGTCATGGACGGCGCAATGGCAGACATTGCCGCCCGGGGTGAGACGCTGGAAGATCTGTTCCTCTCCGAATACGAGGGAAAGGGGTAAGCGGACATGTTTGCGAATTTTCCGCGTTACACCCGTTTTATCGCGCGGCGCGAGCGGGTGATCAGCCTCGGCTGGATCATCGGGCTGGTGGCTTTTATCGCAGCCATCACCGCGGCCTATCCGAACCTTTTCGCCTCATACGACGCGCTGAAGGCCATGGTGCAGACGGTAAACTCCCCCGGTATGGTCGCCATGATGGGCCCCGTCTTCGGCTTTCCGGACAACTTGAACACCCCCATGGTCATGGCCCAGCAGTGTCTGCTTTGGGTCGCTTTGGCTGCGGCCGTGATGAATATCTTCTTTGTCATCCGCCACACCCGGACGGACGAGGAGCTGGGCCGGCACGAGATGCTCGCTTCCCTGCCGGTGGGCCGGCTCACGGGCAGCCTGGCCACGCTGTGCTCCGCCTTTGTCCTCAATCTCCTCATCTCCGTGATTTCGGCCGCCCTGGTGATTCTGGTGCTCGGCCATGTGACCATCCAGGGCAGCGTTCCGGGCAGTGTCGCGGCAGGCGCTTTCGCCTACTGCCTCTCCATCGGGGCACAGGGCTTTGCCTTCGCCGGAATTACCCTTCTGGTGGCCCAGCTGTTTTCCACCTCCTCCGGCACGATGGGCGTGTCCGTCGCTCTGCTGATCGTGTTTTATATGATCCGCGCCGTGGGAGACATGCAAGGCAGCGCCCTGACCTATCTCTCCCCCCTGGGCCTGGGGCTCCGGGTGCAGGCCTTTTACACCAACGCCTTCTGGCCGATTATCGTACTTGTGGCGGAGGGGCTTGTCATCGGGGGAATCGCGCTCATGATTAACGCCAAGCGCGACGTGGGCATGGGCGTCTTCGCGGCCCGGAAGGGCAGAGTCCACGCCAAGCGCGGCATGTGTTCGCCTCTGGGTTTTTCTTGGCGCCTCCTGCGCAACGCCATGATCGCCTGGGCCGCCGCGCTGCTTCTCCTGGGCGCGGCCTACGGCAGCGTCGCGGGGCAGTCGTCGGTCTATTCGGAGGGCAACGGCATGATGGCGCAGATGATCAACAATATGGGCGGCTATGAGTCGCTGGTTGTCACGATCATGGGGCTGCTCATTTCGGTACCGCTCATCGTCGCCATGAATAAACTGCGCAGTGAGGAGAGACGCGGCAGGATTGAGCAGGTTTTGTCCAAAGCCGTCTCCAGGGGGAGCGCCTTCCTGAGTTATCTCTGCATCGCGGTGCTGGCCTCCCTTCTGTTCCCCTTTCTCCTGGTCATCGGCTTCTACGCGGTGGGCGCGTCCTCCGCGCCGGCCGGGACGCTCGACCTGGCTGCGCTGCTCAAGGCGTCCTATGGCTATCTCCCGGCGCAGCTGTGCATGATTGGCCTCTCCGCCTTCCTCGTGGGCTGTTTCCCGAAGCTCACCTCCCTGAGCTGGGTGATGTTCGCCTACTCCTTCCTCGTGGTCTACTTCGGCGGCATGTTCCAAGTGCCGGAGGCCATGAAAAAGATCTCCCCCTTCGGCAATGTCCCGCAGCTTTTGATCCAGGGCCAGGAGTTGAAAGCCCTGCCGCTCGTCATCCTCTGCGTGATCGCGGTGGCGCTGATGGCCGCGGGCCTCATCGGCTACCGCAGGCGGGACATCCTGGGGACGTAAAAAACAAAATCGCAAGAAAAAATCAAGAACAAATGACCGAATTCAAGAGAAAACGCTTGCATTTTTCCGCTCCTGATGGTAAAATAATTTTCCGCAGGTTTTATTCCCATGGCGATTTGACCTGACTATTTTTAGAGGAGGTGGCGACAGAATATGCCCAATATCAAATCTTCCGAGAAGAGAGCGCAAATCGGAAAAGTCCGCAACGCCCGCAACAAGGCCGACAAGTCCGCGCTGAAGACGACCCTTAAGAAGTTTGACGCGGCGGCGGCCGGCGGAGATCAAGCGGCAGCCGCGGCTTCCCATAAAATTGCGGTCAAGTCCGTAGACCGCGCGGTATCAAAGGGCCTGATCCACAAGAATAACGCGGCCCACAAGAAGTCCAAGATGGCAAAAAAAATGAACGGGTTAGGCTGATTTAAAAATAAAATCCCCGCCGAATGCGCGCCTGACATAAGAAAACATCACGAAACCTTGTAAAATCAATACTTTACAGGCAGGCGGGCAAACGGAGAAGCAAAACAGGACGCAGTTATCAAAGCAGCGTCCTTGTTTTTTACCCAGATAACTGAAAATAGAATATCATAAAACCCGTTACCGGGCAAGGCCGAGAGTGTAAAAAACTCCCGGTCTTTTTTATGCCCGGAGCGCGAAAGGAGCCACGCATGAACCAACCACAGCCATACGGCTATTACTACGGCAACGAAGCCGACCAGTATACATTTTACCGCTTACCCAAAGCCCTGGTTACCAATTCGCAAGAGGAAACGATTACATATATCTTACAAGGCGATATTTAATATCCTCTTTAGAAAAATAAAATTAACTATTGACCTATAAGGGAAAAAGCGATATAATGGTATTGACCTTATAGGTTAATAACGTATGGAGGATGTAACCTTGCCTACAAAACTACTTGAGTTGGAAGAAGAAAGGCGCAACGCCATTTTGAACGCCGCCCTTAAAGAGTTTGCCGCCAAAGGGTATAATGAGGCTTCTACAAATATTATTGCAAAAGAATCGGGCATTTCAAAGGCGCTGATGTTTCACTATGCAAACAATAAGAAAGACCTCTTTTTCTTCGTGTACGAGTATTTCACCGACATGATGAACAAAGAGTATTTTGAACAGATGAATTATGACGAAAAGGACATTTTGGAAAGGCTGCGCCAATCGTACTTTTTGCAGCTTGAGTTAGTAAAAAAATATCCGTGGATTTTTGAGCTTAACAAATTATCCACCGCTACTAATCCCGACGAAATAAAAAGAGAGCTTGAAGAAAAATCTATAAACAGCCAACCACAATGCTATGAACAGTTGTTTGACTCGATTGACGAAACAAAGTTCAGAGATGGGCTGGATATAGAAAAATGCAAGCAATTTATTCTATGGGCTAATCTTGGTTTTACAAATCAAATACTCGAAGAAGCCCGAAACTGTGCGTTTGACAAATGGGACTATGATAGCATAGTCGCAAAGCTCGATAGCAATTTGCAGGAATTGAGAAAATTATTTTATAAGTGAAAGGGCGAAAAGCCACATGAATTATACGATATTTTATTTTTCTGCAACAGGAAATTCATTGCAAATTGCACGGATGGTGGCGAAAAATTTGAAAAATTGTATAGTTAGGTCAATGACTTTGAGCATACCCGAAAAATCATTTGGTGGTATTGGCGAGGCAATAGGCTTTGTATTTCCTGTATTTTATTGCGGGTTGCCAAGATTGGTAGAGCGTTTTATAACTAACCTTGTAATTTTACCGAATACATATTGTTTCGCACTCATCAATTCAGGGGGAAGCCCAGCGAATCCGTCAGATATGTTATTGGATATTCTTAGTGAAAAAAACTTGTGTTTAGCTTATTCAGTTGAAGTCGTAATGCCAACAAATTATATCATAGGACATCAACCGCTATGCGAGAACCGATAATTGTAGAGTTTCCATTGCGGGGAGAGTGGCTCTCTCCGAACACTCCGGGGGCAAAAATCCCAAGTCACGGCACAAATGAGTTAGGCGCAAGATACGCTTACGACTTTGTTCAAGTGGATTGGAAAAGAACGGGCTGGCCTGCCTATCGCGTCAGCTTTCCACAATATCTCTTGTCTGGTGTTCCGGCAAGTGAATATTACTGTTGGGGTCAAGAGATATATGCGCCGTGTGACGGAATCGTTGTCCGAGCGGAGGATGGCTATAAAGACAGAGAAAGAACAAATTTGTTTTCAGATATGGCTAACGCTTATAAAAATGCTCATTACTTCGATCCCCGAAAGGATGACGTACAATCGGTTGCCGGGAATTACATCATTATAAAAATTGGCGAACAAGTATATGCTGCATTAGTCCATCTTCAAAAAGGGTCTGTTCTGGTTACAGTTGGTCAGAGTGTAAAAAAGGGGGATGTTATTGGCAGAGTGGGTAATTCGGGTAACTCATTTGCTCCACACTTGCATTTTCAACTTATGGACAGCAGCGACATATCTACAGCAAATGGATTGCCTTGTGCCTTTGAACAATATGACGTGTTCAAGGGTGGCGAATGGGAAAAAGCAGTTGACAGTATTCCCACAGATAAGGACAGGATAAGATTTAGCCCGTAATTCATCTGGAAGACTTACCCGCAATACCTAAGCGACAACTAAACTCTTTCCAAAACTCCATCAGGTTCCACTTTTCTAAGCAAAATCAGTGCAGCAATGAGAACAGGCAATGTAGTAAACAAGGTGAGCAAAATGAAGCTGATGATATTTGCGGCGGCCGGATTAAAGGTATTTTGCGACACCGTATCGGGTGAGACGACTGCGATTGCGTTAAAGATTTGAGCCGACAAGTCTAACAATCCATGAAACAATATAGGAATCCAGAGTTTTCCCGTTCGCACAAAGATTGCCGCGCAAAACAACCCTACTCCCATTGCACAAATAATTTGGGATACGGTCGACAAAACAGGAGCGCCGGCGAAAATATTGCTGATATGAGATAATCCGAAAAATACGGAAGAAATGACGCAGGCGCAGATGATTCCTTTTTTTGCGCGCCCCATTTTTCTGAGCAGCAGTTTCAGAACAAGACCCCTGAACAGTAATTCCTCAAACAGGGCCGTACCGACAAACGACTGCAAAATGACTACGATCAAATAAGCTATATTCGGAGTAATAAAGCCGTTTGTGGGGATTTGCATAAAACTGATGAAAAATGACACGATGATGTATACGACGCCGAACCAGGCGAGGAGCAGTTTTTTCCCTGTCCCCTTGCATCTGAAATCATCGGCGTCAAATACCCCCAGTTTCCGCATGAGCCATACGACTATGCCGGACAGTATGATTTGCGCCGCGCCGTAAACCGCTAATCTGGCCGCCGGTGTCATACCAATTATGAAAAAACCGAAAACAGCAATTGCGGATATGAGAACCGCGCTTAGCAAAAATACGGATAAAACCGTCTGCGAATAGACAAATTTATTGATTTTCTCCCACATTTGTTACCCCCCAAAAAATAAAAATACTCTTTATGGTTTGTGGGGTAAACTATATCAAAATCAATCAACAGTGTCATTAGAAATGGATTAGAAATGGATAAAAATTCAGCACAACCGCCACAGCCCCACCCCTCCTCGAGAGGGGAATTTTTGAGGGCACAACGCGGTGTGTGTCTCTCAAAATTCTCCTCCCAAGGAGGAGTACCCGAAGGGGGAGGTGGTCTATTCCAATGTCTTTGACGGGCTCTTGACCTTATTTTTTTGACTCTGACTTCGTCTTCGGCGTGAATTCCTCCAGAAAAATCGGGCCGACCTTCTTTTCAAATCTCGCGATATGCCGTAAAATGAGTTGCTCGACTTCCTTATTCATGGAACGTCCGTAATACGCCGCGATGTATTTCAGCTTATCCATCGTCGGTTTCGGGATACGTATGGCAGATTGCGGATTCTTGTGTACGCCAGCTGGCATCTTTTCACCCCATTTATGTTGTCATAAATAAATTATATTGACAATACTATGATACCCACTTATAATGGAAACGAGTGGGAAACCACTATGGAGGTGAAACACAACATGGACTACCGTGAGATGTATTTTGAACTGCTCCGCGCGCAATGCGACGCGCTCGAGGATTTGCAGGAAATCGCAGATAAATTATGCGGACTAGGGGACAGAATAAAAATCGCTCATTTGGCGGCGGAAGCAATGCTGTTGAATGAAGGGGAAAAAACAGAAGTACAGGGGACATGAACGGCAAAACAGGCGGCCCAATCCGGGTCGCCTGTTTTGTGTGGCAGGTGTTTGCGGCGCGTCGGGGCGCCGCGCCCTACAAGGCTCCCTCCCTGAGGGAGCTGGCAGCGCCGTCCTTGCGCTGACTGAAGGAGTGCCCTTGACCCTATTTCTTACTATACGCCGTCCCCTTCAGCGGCAGCTCCGTCCGGAATACCCCATCATAATTGTAGTACGCCAGCGCCACCGCCGGAGCCGTGGGGATGGAGCAGATCTCGCCCACGCCCTTGGCTCCGCAGGCCAGCGGGAAGTCGCCGCGCTTTACAAAGACGCTCTCGATCTCCGGCACTTGGTCGGCGCGCAGAAGGCCCAGCGTGCCAAATTTTACCTTTGGTTTGCCGTTTTCCAGGGGGAACTTCTCCGTCAGCGCCCAGCCGAGGCTCATGACCACGCCGCCCTCGATCTGGCCCTCCAGGCTCAGGGGATTCACCGGCTGCCCCACGTCGTGGGCCGCCAAGACATATTTCACGCGGCCGTCTTCATCGAGCTCCGCCACCTGCGTGGCGTAGCTGTAGCCCACGTGGCTGACTGGGTTTTCCTTATCGCTGCCCATGGGGTCAGTCACGCCGGTATACTCGCCGGAGAACTCCGCGCCCTCCAAAACCTCGAACGGGTTTTGCTCAGGGTATTCCGTCCGCGCGTTCTCCAGCGCCTCTTTGAGCTGTTCGGCGGCGCGGCGCACGGCCTCGCCGGTGAAGACCGTCTGGCGGGAGGCGGTGGTCATGCCCGCGTTCGGCGAGTCGGCGGTGTCCGGCGGGCAGCAGCGGACTTGATCGAGGGGCAGTTTGGCCGTCTCGCAGACGATCTGCGTCAAAACGGTGGCCAGGCCCTGGCCGACACAGGCGGCGCTGGAATGGATATGAACCAGTGCGCCCCCGATGACCAGCTTCGCGCGGCCCGTGTCTGGCACGCCGACGCCGAGGCCGGCGTTTTTCATGGCGCAGGCCAGGCCCGCTCTGGGATGCGTTTCGCAGAAGTCCCGCACCGCGTCCAGAGTCTCCGCCAGAGCCGCATCCTCCGTCACGGACTGGCCGTTGGGCAGGACGTCTCCGGGGCGGACGGCATTTCTGTAGCGGATTTCGAACGGAGTCAGGCCGGCCATTTCGGCGAGCAGATTTAAATTCATCTCAGTGGCGAAACAGCTCTGGGGCACGCCGAAGCCCCGGAAGGCCCCGCAGGGCGGGTTGTTTGAGTAGTAAGCCCGGCCCAGGATGTCGATGTTGTGGTAGTTGTAGGGCCCGGCGGCGTGGGTGCAGGAGCGCTGCAGTACGGGGCCGGAGAGGCTGGCGTAGGCCCCGCCGTCCGTGAGGATCACGGCCTTCATGGCGGTGAGTTTGCCATTTTCGTCACAGGCGGTGGTCATCTCGATCTCCATGCCGTGCCGCTTGGGGTGGATTAAAATGCTCTCGTCGCGGGTCAGCGCCACTTTGACGGGGCGGCCGGTTTTATAGGCCAATAGCGCCGCGTGGTGCTGTACGCTCATGTCCTCCTTGCCGCCAAAGCCGCCGCCCACCATCTTGGCCACGACGCGCACCTGATCCGGGTCGAGGCCCAGGGTCTCCGCGCACTCCCGCTTGGTCTGCCAGACGCCCTGGTCGCCGCTGTAGACGAGGACGCCGTCCCCGTCCGGCAGGGCCACGGCGCACTCCGGCTCCAAAAAGGCGTGCTCCGTCGGCGGCGTGCTGTAGTGCCGCGTCACGACATATTTGGACGTCAAAAAAACCGCCTCCGGGTCGCCGCGCTTTAGTCGCGTCTCGCTCAGGAGATTGCCGGGGCTGTCCGCATGGATTTTGGGCGCGCTCTCCGACATGGCCGCTTCCAGGGAGAGGACGGCGGGGAGCTCTTCATATTGCACATCGATGAGGGCCTTCGCCTGCTCTAAAGTCTCCCGGTTTTCGGCGGCCACGAGGGCCACCGCGTCGCCGAGGTAGTGGGTAATCCCGCCCACTGGGATCATGACGTCCCAGTCCTTTTTCAGATGGCCGACCTTCTGTCTGCCGGGGATGTCCGCCGCCGTGAGGACACAGACGACCCCAGGCAAAGCCTTGGCCTTTGATGGATCGATACCGAGAATACGGGCGCGGGGATATTTGGCCCGCAGGGCGGAGCCGAAGAGCATCCCCGGCAGTCGGATGTCATCGGCGTAGGGGGCGTGGCCCAGGGCCTTGTCCGGCGCGTCCACGCGCAGGAGTCTGTCCCCGACGGCGGTGTGTTCCCGCCCCGCCGGAATCGGCGTATTCTCGCGGAACATTTTCGCAGCCAGCAGGACGGCGTCGATGATCTTCTGGTAGCCGGTGCAGCGGCAGAGATTGCTTTTGAGCGCGGATTTAACTTCGTCCCGATTTGGAGAAGGGTTCCCGTCTATGCAACCCTTGGCCGCCATCACCATGCCGGGGGTGCAGAAGCCGCACTGCACCGCCCCCGCGGCGGTAAAGGCAAAGCCGTAGACCTCTCGCTCCCGGGCGGATAAACCCTCGCAGGTGACGATGTGCTTGCCCTCCGCCCTTGCGGTACTGAGCGCGCAGGCCTTTGTGGCCTTGCCGTCCGCGAGGACGGTACAGGTGCCGCAGGCCCCCTGGTTGCAGCCGTTTTTGACGGAGACGAGACCCAAAGTCTCCCGGAGGAAGGGCAGCAGCTTTTCGTCCCGCTCGGTGTGAACCTCTTTGCCGTTGACCCAAAATGTGGACATAGGGCGCACCCGCTTTCTTCGAAATTCCATATAATAGAGAATAGCACGATTTTACCAGTTTCGCAAGAGGGAACGGAAACTATAATCAAAAATTTATTTAGTAAATCTTAAAATTTTTTAGAAAACCTTGACTTGTCCTCAAAACGTGGTAGAATATTCAAGGATTACAGCAGGAGAGGCGCGCAGCGGTATGAATATGGAACCGATCAAATGGACGGAGAATAAGCTTCCCCCCGGGTCGGAGGAAACGCTCAAAATCATGTCCCTCGAAAATGTGGCAAAGGCCCGGGCCTTCCACCAGAGCTTCCCTCAATATGCCCCTACCCCGCTGGCAAATCTGGAGGGGATGGCCCGTTATCTGGGGCTGGGCGGGCTGTATATCAAAGACGAGAGCCGCCGTTTCGGACTGAACGCCTTCAAGGTATTGGGCGGCAGCTTTGCCATGGCGCGGTATATCGCCCAAAAGCTGAACCGGGACGTCAGCGAGATGACCTATGACTTTTTGACCTCCGAATCCTTCCGGGAGGCCTTTGGCCAGGCGACATTCTTCACCGCCACGGATGGCAACCACGGCAGAGGGGTCGCCTGGGCGGCCGGCAAGCTGGGGCAAAAAGCCGTGGTACATATGCCGAGAGGCAGCAGCAGGGCCCGTTACGAGGCCATCAAAAATGAGGGCGCGGCCGTGAGCATCGAGGCGGTCAACTATGACGACTGCGTCCGCATGGCGGCAAACGAGGCGGGACATACGGTCAACGGCGTTGTCGTACAGGACACGGCCTGGGAGGGCTATGAGGAGATCCCGGCCTGGATCATGCAGGGC
>WQUU01000272.1 GCA_009781925.1 Bacillota bacterium
TGATTCCATTATCATCCGAAAGCCTGCCCGCAAGAGAAGGGCGAAGAGAAGCCTTGAGGAGCGGCTGGAGGGATTTTATCAGAAACCAATCGATGAAATTCTCGCGGATGACGATTTATACACTCCGACAGAAGTAGACTGGGGAAAGCCCGTTGGGAAGGAGGTATGGTAATGCCATATATTCCAAACCAAGGTGACATTGTTATCATGGATTTTGATCCGCAAGCGGGCTTTGAGCAAAAAGGTAGACGACCGGCGTTGGTCGTCAGCAACAGCAAGTACAACAGGCATTGTAAAATGGCGATGGTCTGTCCGATAACCAATACGGACAAAAACCATGCTTTCCATATAAGGCTTGATCATAATACGCAGACAACTGGTGTAGTACTTTGTGATCAGGTGCGCGCGTTAGACATCAACTCCAGGCATGTCTCCTATAAAGAATCTGTACCGGATGATGTTTTGGATGAGGCGATAGACCTGATCTGTTCGTTTGTCGAGTGAGAGAATCATATCTGGGAGCCGGACGTGTCCGGCTCTCTTTTCTGTTTCAGTATTTATTGTTTTTCGATAAAAAATGCTTGACAATCAATAATTTCCCTTATATAATGCCCGCAGAGGAACAAATTCTCCCAAAGGAGTTGATCGCTTGAAACAGAAAGAACTCTCCGTCTGGCTGCGGGCCGTTCTTTCGCTCGTCGTGATCGTGGTGCTCTTCCTCGCGGCGGTAATCGTCCCGGAACTGGCGCGGGAAACGAAGCTGCAAAACCCGGAGTATGCGGCGTATTTTTGGCCCTGCCTCATCTTTGTCTGGGTCACGACGCTGCCGGTTCTGGCGGTGACCGTGATCGCCTGGCTCATTTTTACGGACATCGGGCGGGACATGAGCTTCAGCCTCAAAAACGCCACGCGTTTGCGGATGATTTGCTATCTCTTCATCGCGGACACGGTGCTGTGCGTAGCCGGAATCCTCGTTTTATCGGCGCTGGCGGCCATGTCTCCCGGGCTTTTCATCATCCTGCTCTGCGTGGCTTTTATGGGCTTTCTCCTCAGCGTGGCCGCGGCGGCCCTGTCCCACCTGACCCGCAAGGCCGCCGCGCTCAAAGACGAAAATGACCTGACGATATGAATGAGGCAATCCTATGATTGTAGTAAATCTTGACATCATGCTGGCAAGGCGGAAGATGAGCCTGACGGAGCTCAGCCAAAAAATTGACCTGACCCTGGCCAACCTCTCCGTGCTCAAGACGGGGAAGGCCAAGGCCGTGCGCTTCTCCACGCTGGAGGCGCTGTGCAAGGCCCTGGACTGCCAGCCGGGGGATATTTTGGAATATAGGGAGTGAGTATTGACATGGAAGACGCCTATATCCGCCCGTCAAACCCGCGAGAAAAACCGCCCGTCGTCTTCACCGCGAAGGACTGGCTTTGCCTGCTTCTGGCGCTGGGCCTGGCGCTCCTGTTCCGAAGTGTGTTTAACCTGTTTCATCTTATCGCCTTCGGGCCGCCCGGCCTGGGCGTGCTGGTTTTTGTCTTTGTCCTATTCGCGGTGGTATTCTTCGCCCTGGGCAAAAAGGTGAAGCTGAATTTCCAGTCCGTCGGCCTGACCCTGGCCGCGCTGCTGCTCGCCCTCTGCTGCTTTCTGTACGGCAATCCCGTGATGGCCGTACTCAACTGCTTTATTGTTCTCGCCGTGGGGGCCGCCGCGGTCTTCTCCCTGGCCGGACTCACAAAAAAATCCTGGCGGGAGTTCGGCCTGTTCCCGGAGAGCTTCATCAATTCCATATTGGCCCTTTTTACGCGCATCCCCGCGCCGTTTCAGGCTTTGTCGGGGTTCTTCAAAAGCAAAAAAGGTTTTTTGGGGGCGCTCATCGGCATATTGATCTGCATCCCGGTTCTGGCTATCGTGCTGATCCTGCTGACCTCGGCGGACACGGTTTTCGCCTCCCTGCTCCGGGGGCTGACGGACTGGCTCGCGGCCCAAAACTTCTACAGCCTCCTGTGGCGGATCATCTGGACGCTGGCGCTCATGCTGTTCCTGGCCTCGGCCCTCTATTTTATCCGCACGGAACCGGCCCGCAGGGGCGGCGTCAGGCCGCCGGCCGTATCCGCGGCCACGGCAAGAGCTCTGCCCGCCTCGCCCTTTCTCGCCGCCCTCATTCTGCTGGACATTGTCTACGCCGTATTCGTGGGTATCCAAGTGGTGGTGCTCTTCGGCGGGGCGAATGTCGCCGTTCTCCACGGGGACTATGCGGGATACGCCCGCAGCGGCTTCTTCCAACTGGTCGTCATCGCCGTGATCAACCTCGCTGCGGTGCTGCTCACCGCTATGCTGGGAATTAAGAGAACTCCCTCAGTCAGCACAGGGGCGGCGCTGACAGCTCCCTCGGAGAGGGAGCCAAGGGAGACGGCGCGCCGGGGGCGCCGCGCCCTACAGGTTTTGGGCGGTATTCTGCTGGCCTTCACCGCCGTCATCCTCGTCTCAGCGCTCTGGCGGATGTGTCTGTACATCTCTGTCTATGGCCTGTCCTTTCTGCGGCTGCTGACCCTCTGGGGCATGGTGGTCATCGCCGTATGCCTCGTCGCGGCGGCGGTGAAGCTGATAAAGCCGGCGTATAAATTTTTCCAGGCGTTTTTCGCCTTCGCCCTCTGTTCCTGGCTTGTGCTCAACTTTCTGAATGTCAACGCGCTGATCATCCATTACAACACGAACGCCTACCGGAGCGGACACGTGCAGCAGCTCGATGAGAATTATCTGGCCGGCCTCACCTACGCCGCGTCCACGTCGGACGAACTGCCCTGGGCGCAGATTCGGGCGGATTAATGCGTTTCTTGCCCTTAAAAATTTCATTCCCCCCTGTACAATCCTCCCTCCGTGGCTTATAATTGGCTTATCCAGTTATCAGCGCCACGGAGGGTTTTGCCTATGCCCAGCCCATGGAACCGCTCCCCGGAGGAGTTGCACAGCCTCTATGTCGAAAATACGGAGGCCTTCTACCGTCTCGCGGGCCGCGCCTTGGCCCCGGCGGTGGATGACTTTCTGCGCGCCTGCGCCCTCGGGCTCTGGGCCAAAGCCGGCGGCCTCACCCAGACCCACGCGGACGCTTACAACGCCCTCTATTCCAAGGGGCGGTCCGCCCCCGCCCGCCTGCTCTGGGACTTGGCCTCCGACGTCTGTAATCAGGCCGGCGGCGCGGCGGGGGCGCCATCGGGGGAGAGTGGCGCGCCGGGGGCGTCACGCCCTGCGGCGGACTTCCTTCCGCCCCTC
>WQUU01000273.1 GCA_009781925.1 Bacillota bacterium
CGACATTGGATACAGGTTCTCCCGCCTCTTTTTCGGTGCACAGCAACTCGTCCAGCATCTCGGCGGGTGTGAGGTTCCGCAATAGAGAGCCGATCGTCGAGGCGCAGAAGGCGCAGCCCATCCGGCAGCCCACCTGGGTGGAGACGCAGACCGTATTGCCGTAGCCGTAACGCATGAACACCGTCTCCACAGCGCTGCCGTCGTATAGGCCCCAGAGAAATTTTATGGCGCCGTCTTTTCCGGAAACCTGCCTTTTGAGCAAAACCGGCATATTGAGCAGACAGGACGCCGCCAACTTCTTCCGCAGGCCGAGAGGCAAATCCGTCATCTCGTCAAAAGACGCGGCGCCCCGGGAGAGCCAAGTAAAAATCTGCTTCGCCCGGTACTTCGGCTCCCCCATGCCATCGAGCAGCGTCTCCAGCTCCGACGGCAGCATAGATTTTATGTCAACTTTTTCAGCTTGCATATGAAAAATCCGTCCGTGCCGTCCGTATGCGGCCACAATTGCCGCTCCTCAACCAGGATAAAAGCATTGTTTCCGCCCAAAAATGCCCCGACGACATCTTCATTTTCCGCCTTGCGCCAGGTGCAGGTGGCGTAGACCAGCGCGCCGCCGGGCTTTACGCAGAGCGCCGCGCCGCGCAGAATGCGCAGCTGAACCTCCGGCAACTTTTTTAGCTCCGCCTCGGGTTTATAGCGAATCTCCGGCTTTTTGCGGATCACACCCAGGCCCGAGCAAGGCGCGTCCGCCAGTACTAAGTCAAATTGATCGAGCAGATCCGCGTCTGGCGCGCCCGCGTCCATCTCACGTGTCTCGATTATGTCAACCGATAGGCGCCGCGCGCTCTCTTCAATTTTGCGGAGTTTCTTCTTATGGATGTCGCAGGCCAGAATTCTACCGGAGTTTTGCATCATAATTGCTATCGCAAAACTTTTACCGCCGGGCGCGGCGCAGATGTCCAGCACATTTTGTCCCGGCTTCGGGTCGCCGGCCAGGGCCGCCAATTTCGCCGCGCTGTCCTGGACATAATAGTCCCCGCGCTGAAACTCAGGCAATTGCGCGGGATTCCCCGCGCGGTTGAGTATCAGGGGCTCCGGCGAGGCAATTTTCAGGGTGTTCGCCTGGAGCGTGACCGGGGCCGGCGTGTTGTTGAGGCGCAGAACCTCCTCCGCCTCGCCATAGCTCAGACGGCCGACCAGCTCCCGGACGAGCCATACGGGATGGCTATATTTTATGGAGAGGTAAACTTCTGTCCCCTTCCCGGCCGGTTCCGGCAGCCTCTCACGGTTTTCCGCTACCCGGCGCAGCACCGCGTTGACCAATCCGGCGGCGCGGGGGCTGTGTTTCTTGCACAGCGCAACGCCCTCGTTTGTCGCAGCACTCTGGGGAATCTTGTCCAAAAACGCCAGCTGATAGACGGAGAGCCGCAGGATGTCCAGAACTTTCGGCTCCAGCTTTTGCGTCTTTATACTGGAGTAAGTGTCAATATAAAAGTCCAGTAAGGCCCTGTTTTGCAGCACGCCCAGGCAGATAGTCTGCGCCAGGGCCGCATCGCGCCGATCGAACTTCTCCCGGCGGATGAGCGCGTCCAGCGCGGCGTCCGAAAAGGCGTTGTCCCTGCGGAAGCGCTCCAAAGCGACGAGGGCCGCCTCCCGCGCGGTCATGGCAGTTGACAATTGACAGTTGTCAGCGGGCCATTGTCAATTTTGTGTCCTTTCAAATATTCGGCGGCCGCCATGCGCCTCCCTCCGGGGGCTTGGACTTCCGTCAGCAGCAGGGTTTTCCCGTCCCCGCAGATGACCTCGATGCCCCGTTTTCCGGCGGACGGGTACGCCGCGCCGAAGACGCGCAGGGTCACGCCGCCTATCTCCGCCGTAGCCACGGGCCAGGGGTTTAAGCCGCAGATGTGTTTGACGATTTCGCGGGCGGACTTGTTCCAGTCGATGGGGCTCATCTCTTTGGTGAGATGGGTTGTAAAGGTGGCGGCAAGCGGGTTTTGGGGAATGCGGGGGGCGGCGCCGGCCTCGATGTCCCTTAAAGTCCGCACCAGCAGGGCCGCGCCCATGCCCTGCAAGCGGTCGGAGAGTTCGCCGCTGGTCTCAAATTCGCCGATCTCCGTCTCCTCCTGGTAGATGATATCGCCGGAATCCACCTCGGAGGCCATATACTGGCTGGTGACGCCGGTCTTTGTGTCACCGCTCAGCACCGCCCACTGGATCGGGGCCGCGCCCCGGTATTTCGGCAGAAGAGAGCCGTGGATGTTGACGGCTCCGTATTTCGGCGCGCTGAGAAAACCGTCCGGCAGAATTTTCCCGTAGGCCACGACCGCGAGCATGTCCGCGTCCAAGGCCTGAAATGCGCTGAGCGCCTCCTCTGTCCGCAGAGTTTTGGGCTGACAGACAGGGATCCCGCGTTCCATCGCCAGCGCCTTGACAGGGGACGCGGTGACAATCCCGCGATTGCCCGGTCTATCTGGCTGGGTGTAGACGGCGATGACGTCAAACCCCGCGTCCAGCAGGGCGCGCAGGGAGGAGGCGGCAAAGTCCGGGGTGCCCATAAAGACTGTCCTCATAGGGCCTTTTCCTTCCCTGTCTTCGCCTCTTTTCCTTTTGCCGTCTCTTTTTCCTTTTCGATGGCGTCAATCTCCTCAGAAGTCATGAGCTCCCCTTCGGCCAGGGAGCGGAAGAGCTTGCCCTCCAGGTGGTCGATCTCGTGGCAGATGGCCCTGGCTGTGAGCCCGTGGCCCTCGTAGGCGAAGACGGTTCCGTCCCGGTTCTGAGCGCGGACGATGACCCGCTCGGGCCGCTTCACATAGCCGTAGAGCCCCGGGATACTCAGGCAGCCCTCGGCGCCGTCCTGTTCGCCCTCAGTCTCCAGGAGTGCGGGGTTGATGAGTTCGAGATACCACTCCTCCTCCCCGTTTTCCTTATCCACGTTGGTCTCCAGTACCAGCACCGCCCGGCGCAGCACCCCCACCTGGGGCGCGGCAAGGCCCACGCCCTCCGCCCCCTTGAGGGTTTCGCGCATATCGTCCAGCAGCGTGTGTAACCGCGCGTTAAAATCGGTGACGGCGCGGCTTTTTTTGAACAGAGAGGGCTCCCCTTCGGTTAGAATCGTGCGTGTGGCCATAGGTACTCCTTGAAAGTGATTTAGGGTAAGGACACTCCCTCATGTGCACTAATTTACGGTGGAAATTTTTGTAGGGAACGGATTTATCCGTTCCGACAGGCACGAAAATCCCGAATTCTCGATTTACGGAACGG
>WQUU01000274.1 GCA_009781925.1 Bacillota bacterium
ACGATTTTGTAGGGCGCGACGCCCACGGCGCGCCGTTTCCTGTCTTGTTCACAGTTTATCAGTTGACGCGCCGCGCAAAAAGGGATATATTTAGATACAATACTACTATACCACACATTTTCGATTCTGTCATCAGGGGGTTGCGCGCGATGTATGAATTTCAGTTTTTGTCCTCCAACGGCAAAGCCCAGATTCACGCCTATGAGTGGCTGCCTGAGACCTCGCCCAAGGGGATTTTGCAGATCGTCCATGGCTTGGCCGAACACATGGTCCGCTACGGCGACTTCGCCTCGTTCATGGCGCGAAACGGCTACATCGTAATCGGTCATGACCAGCTGGGCCATGGAAAGAGCATCGGCTCTGCCGATGATATCGGCTTTTTCGGCGAGCCGGGCGGCTGGGAGCTGGCTGTGGGCGATGTGCGGCGTATGACGGAACTGAGCCACGAACAGCACCCGGGCCTGCCGCTCTATCTGCTGGGCCACAGCCTGGGGAGCCTGCTGGCCCGCACCTATATCATCAAGTATCACCAGGGCCTGGACGGCGTCCTCATCAGCGGTACGGGGCAGCTGCCCCCTCCGCTGGTCAGCGGAGGCGAGGTCTTGGCGAAATTGGAGATCAGACGGCACGGGCCGCGCTATAAGAGCAAACGCTTAAACGACATCGCCTACAATAACTATAACAGCCGAATCAGCCCCAAACGCACCGAAAAGGATTGGCTCAGCCGAGACGAGATCATTGTAGACCGCTACGTCAGCGACCCCCTCTGCGGCTTTGTGCCCAGCGCGGCTCTGTTTTTGGACATGCTTCACGGGATGCGCTACAACGCCGGCGCAAAAAACCTGAAACGCATGAAGAAAGAACTGCCTGTTCTCTTCTTCTCCGGGGACATGGATCCCTTCGGCGATTACGGCAAGGGGGTCATCCATGTCTACCGCAGCTTTCTGGCCGCCGGGATGCGGGATGTGAGTCTCAAGCTCTACCATGAGGATCGGCACGAGACGTTAAACGAGCTAAACCGAGAAGAGGTCTACGCCGACGTGCTGACGTGGATCGAAAATAAGGCCGGGAGGAAATAAAAGATTCTTCGCTGCGCTCAGAATGACAAAGCAAAGGAAAAAATAAGACAAAGCAAAGAAGAAATAAGACAAGGCAAAGGAAGAAATAAAATGACAAGCGACATGGATATTATTTGGCACGGCCATTCCTGTTTTGAACTGGAATGCGGGAGCGAACGCATTATAATCGACCCCTATAAGGACGGCTCCGTCTGGGGCCTGCCCCCTCTTCACCTCTATGCCGAGGCGGTGTATTGCAGCCACCAGCACAGCGACCACAACTATATAGAGGCCGTGACGCTGACCAAGTCTTATATCCCTGAGTATTCTGCCCTTTCCTATTTTGCGGTCACGCATTTTGATACCTTCCACGACAATGCGGGCGGCAAGAAACGCGGCGCGAACCGGGTACACATTTTTGAGGGCGAGGGCCGCCGCGTGGCGCATCTGGGCGACCTCGGCTGTATGCCGGACGGGGAACAGCTCGAGATGCTCAAAAATCTGGACTGTATGCTCCTCCCTATCGGCGGCTTCTTCACCATCAACGCCAAGACGGCCAAGGCGCTGGTGGAGCTCACAAAACCAAGGACAATTGTCCCCATGCACTACAGCGGCAAGGGCTTCGGCTTCCCCGTCCTCGCCAAAGTCACCGAATTTACAAAACTGTTTGACCACGTGACGACGCTGGATACCAATTATTTAGAATTAAACGCGGAAACTCCTTCAGGGGTTATTGTTTTGAAATGTCCCACCCGTCCGTAGGGGCCGATGCCCACATCGGCCCGTTTTTAACGTGACGGCGCGATGTGGGCATCGCGCCCTACAACGGGCGGCACAACGCCGCCCCTATAAAGGTGTCATTATGGATTACCGCAATGCCGATACGCCCCCGATCCTCCGGGACTTCCTCGCCTACCACGAGACCATCCGGGGGCACTCGAAAAATACCGTTGACGAATATTATCTCGATCTGCGCACCTTTTTCCGCTATCTGAAGGTGCTCCGGGGCGTTGTCCCCCGCGGCGCGGGGCTGGAGGACATCCCCATCGCCGACGTGGATTTGAAATTCGTCGCCGCCGTCACGCTGGCGGAGGTGTATGAATACCTGGGCTACCTGAGCCGGGAGCGGGAGAAAAATCAGCACAGCCGCAACTCCGCAGTCGGGCTGAGCGCCACCAGCCGCGCACGGAAAGTGGCGACGCTGCGCAGCTATTACCGCTATCTGACCTCCAAGGCCAAGCTTTTGAGCGAAAACCCCGTGGCGGAGCTGGATACTCCGAAAATTCAGAAGTCCCTCCCCCGCTACCTCACGTTGGAGGAGAGCCGGCACTTGCTCTCCGCCGTGGACGGCAAAAACCGGGAGCGGGATTACTGCATCCTCTGCATTTTTTTAAACTGCGGCCTGCGCATCTCCGAGATCGTGGGCATGAATCTCCAAAGCGTCCGGCCCGACCATCTGCGCGTCTTGGGCAAGGGCAACAAGGAGCGGATCGTCTACTTAAACCCCGCCACCCGCGAGGCGATCGACCGCTATCTGGACGTGCGGCGCGGGATTACCGGCGTCAGCGACCGGGACGCGCTCTTCCTCTCCGCCCGCAAACAGCGCATGAGCCGGGAAACCGTCCACGCCATGGTGAAGAACAGCCTTTTAAAAGCCGGCCTCGACCGGGACAAGTACTCCGCCCACAAGCTCCGCCACACGGCCGCCACGCTGATGCTGCAAAACGGCGTGGACGTGCGCACGCTCCAAGAGGTGCTGGGCCATGAGAATTTGAACACGACGCAGATCTACACCCACGTGGGCAGTGCCTCGCTGAAGTCGGCGGCGATGAGCAACCCCTTGGGGGAGTTTGAGGTGGAGAAGAAGGCGGAAAGAAAATAAGTTTACATAAAAATAGTTATGTAAACTTTCTATAGTAGTTTACATAACTTCTTATTCACACCATCCCCAACTTCTCCATCGCCCTCCAAACCCCGTCCTCCTCCACGCTCTCCGTCACCATGTCCGCAATCGCCTTGACCTCATCCGTCGCGTTGTCCATGGCCACGCCCAGACCCGCGTGGCGGAGCATGTCGATGTCGTTCTGCGCGTCGCCGAAGGCAACGGCCGCCTCCAGGGGAATGCCATAATAGGCCAGCATCGCGTCCATTCCCACGTCCTTTCCCCCGCGCTTTGGAATCAAATCCGCAAACAGCGGG
>WQUU01000275.1 GCA_009781925.1 Bacillota bacterium
TAGCGGTGCCACATAGTCAAAAACAAACATTACGCCGCCAGCGGTCAGCGCGGAATGGATTTCATTGCCCTCGGCTTTGCCGCCGAATACGGCTTCGTAGAAGGCGCGGAGGCTTAACACGTCGTTGGTGATGAGACAAACATCGGTGAACTGCGGCGCGAGACTCTCCAGCGACTGCGTATAGATGCTCTCCACATCGCCGTAGTACGCCAGTCCCTCGTCTATTTTCACAAAGCCATATTTTTCATAGAGGTTGACGTGATCGGTGGTCAAATACACCCGGTCAAACCCGAGCTCCTTCGCGCAGCGCATGGCGGCCCGGCACAATTTCTCGCTCAGGCGCTGTCCCCGGTATGGCTGCCGACAAAGACAAAGCCGATGTACGGGGTATAGGGCGCGTTCGGAATGCAGTCCTCATTCGTGAGGATGCAGTACCCGGCGATGTCTCCGCCGCTGAGCGCGACAAAGACGCGCTCGCGCTCGGAGAAGCCGTTTTGCCGCATTCGCCGCGCCAAGGTGGGCCCGGCGCTCCAGCCGCAGCGCTCCGCGTAGTCCGCGAGCGGCTCCCAGAGCGTGTCGCCGTAAAAAACGGGAAAGATGTGCATAGGTTCCTGTCCTCTCAAAATTCCCCTCCGAAGGAGGGGTGGCAGGGCGTGTCCTTCGCCCTGACGGGGTGGTCGCCCTTGCCCTTCGGCGCGTCGAGGGCGTCGCGCCCCGCAAAGACCGTCCTTGATCTCATTCGTCCAGTTTCAGCACCGCCATGAAGGCCTCCGGCGGGACGCTGACGCTGCCGAGGGTGCGCATCTTCTTTTTGCCCTCTTTCTGCTTCTCCAGCAGTTTCTTTTTCCGGGTGATGTCGCCGCCGTAGCACTTCGCCAAAACGTCCTTACGCAAAGCTTTGATGGTCTCCCGCGCAATGATTTTCCCGCCGATCGCCGCCTGCACCGGCACCTCGAAGAGCTGGCGCGGGATGTTCTCCTTGAGTTTTTCGGCGATCTTGCGGCCCCGGGCGTAGGCCTTGTCCCGGTGGACGATGAAGCTCAGGGCGTCCACCACCTCGCCGTTTAGAAGGATGTCCAGCTTCACGAGCTCGGAGGGGCGATAGCCGAGGAACTCGTAATCCAGGCTGGCGTAGCCCCGGCTGCGGGATTTGAGGGCGTCGAAAAAGTCATAGATGATTTCGTTGAGGGGCAGGTCATATTTGAGCTCGACCCGGCTCTCGTCCAAATATTTCATGTCCTTGAACGCGCCCCGGCGATCCTGGCAGAGATCCATGAGGTTGCCCACAAACTCCTTGGGGCAGAGGATGGAGGCGTCCACAAAGGGCTCCTCCGCCAGCTCGATGGCGTCCGGCTTGGGGTAATTTAAGGGGTTGTCCACCATGTGGACGGCGCCGTCCGTGGTGGTGACCCGGTAGATGACGCTGGGGGCCGTGGTGATGAGGTCGAGGTCATATTCCCGCTCCAGGCGCTCTTGGATGATCTCCATGTGCAGCAGCCCCAAGAAGCCGCAGCGGAAGCCGAAACCCAAAGCGGCGGAGGACTCCGGCTCGAAGGACAGGGCCGCGTCGTTGAGCTTTAATTTCTCCAAGGCGTCCCGCAGGTCGGGGTACTTGTCCCCCTCTACGGTGTAGACGCCGGAGAAGACCATGGGTTGGGCGGGTTTGTAGCCAGGCAGGGGTTCAGACGCCGGGCGGGCAGCCCCCGTCACCGTGTCTCCGACCTGGGAGTGGGCCACGGTCTTGATGCTGGCGGTCAAATAGCCCACGTCCCCGGCGCTTAAAACTTCCGCCGGGTCTAAGCCGAAGGGCCGCATGTGCCCGCACTCCACGACTTTATAGGCGGCGCCGGAGGCCATCATTTTGATCTCCATGTCCGGCCTGATCTCCCCGTCAAAGACGCGCAGATAGACCAGAACGCCCCGGTAGCTGTCGTACTGGCTGTCGAAGATGAGCGCGCGCAGCGGCGCATCCGGATCGCCTTCCGGGGGTGGGACACGCCGCACGATCTCCTCCAAAACGGCCTCCACATTGGTGCCGAGTTTGGCGGAAATCTCCGGCGCGTCCAGGGCGGGCACGCCGATGATGTCCTCGATCTCCTCCTTGGCGCGTTTGGGTTCCGCGCCGGGCAGGTCGATCTTGTTGATGACAGGCAAAATCTCCAGATTTGCGTCGATGGCCAAATAGGTGTTGGCCAGGGTTTGGGCCTCGACGCCCTGGGAGGCGTCCACGACGAGGATCGCCCCCTCGCAGGCGTGCAGGGAGCGGGAGACCTCATAACTAAAGTCCACGTGGCCCGGTGTGTCGATGAGGTTGAGGGTATAGCTCTCCCCGTCCAGCGCCGTGTAGGCCATGCCCACGGCGCGGGCCTTGATGGTGATGCCCCGTTCGCGCTCCAGATCCATGTTGTCCAGCACCTGGGTTGTCATGTCGCGCTTGTCCACCGTGCCGGTGAGCTCGAGGAGCCGGTCGGCGAGGGTGGACTTGCCGTGGTCGATATGGGCGATGATGGAGAAATTGCGGATGTGATCCTGTGGTGTCATAGGTATATCCCAATCCTTTTTGTTTACATGCTTGCGCTGTCGGCCAGCTCACGCAGCCGCGCCGACAACTCACGCAATTTCTCCCGCGTCTCTCCGGCGAAGCCGTCCGCGCTCTCCGTGCGGCCCAGGAGGTAGTCGGCGGAGACGCCGTAGTAGTCGCAGGCCAGGCAGACAAAGCGCAGACCGGGCTCCCGCGCGCCGTTTTCATAGTGGGAGAGCAGCGCCTGACTGATGTGCAGATCCGCCGCCGCTTTGCGCTGACTGAGACCCTTTGAGCGCCGCAGCTCACACAGTACCTCGGAAAAAGTTCGTCCCATCCCGTCCGCACCCCGATCCATTTTTTGCTGATAACAGTTTGTATATTATATCCTCTCACGGGGCGTTTGTAAATCCCCGCGGGCAAAAAAACAACACGAAAATCGTGTTTACTTTTCTGCTTGACAAGTTTTGTCCGTAAGCGTATGATCTCATTAAGCAAGGGCAGGTCGGTTCGCTTGCGTCTTCTCTTCCTCGCACAGTCACACGATTTGCGCAGGAAAGGGGGGATACATATGCCAATAACGATTACGTTTCATATCCGTGAATACACGGTGACGATCCGAATCAAAGGCAAGAGCCGTCGCCCGACCCGGTGACGGCTCTTTTTCGAGCTAATCTGGCTCCCAGGTTAGTCTCTTTACGCAAGAGGCTACTGCCCTTATCATCTTTATC
>WQUU01000276.1 GCA_009781925.1 Bacillota bacterium
CCTGCGCGGTCCCCGGGGCGGCCTGATTCTTCCCAACGACGAGGTTTTGGCGAAAAAGCTAAACAGCGCCATCTTCCCCGGCTGTCAGGGCGGGCCGCTGATGCACATCATCGCCGCCAAGGCCGTGGCTTTCGGTGAGGCGCTGCGCCCGGAGTTTAAGGAGTACCAGGGCAGGATCCTAAAAAATGCGGCGGCCCTGGCCGACGGACTGCTCCGGCGCGGCGAGACGCTCGTCTCCGGCGGCACGGACAACCACATGATGCTCCTCGACCTGCGCGCCGCCGGAATCTCCGGCCGCGCGCTGCAAGACCGGCTGGACTCGGTGCATATCACGGCGAACAAAAACAAGATCCCCGGCGACCCGGCCAAGGCCACGGAGACCTCCGGCCTGCGCCTCGGAACTCCCGCCGTGACGACCCGCGGCTTCAATGAGGCGGACATGGACGAGGTCGCCGACCTCCTCCACCTCGCAATCACGGATTTTGATTTATACCAGGATGAAATTCTCGGCCGGGTCGCGGCGCTCTGCGCGCAGTATCCGGTGTATCAATAAGGATACTTCATTTAGGGATGGCAAAGAGCGAGATGGGTTGCAGCAAAAACGGGTCGTCGAGGACGCCCCGTTTTTGCGTAATGTTCCGACCTGGCCCGCTTCAGGATCGTTGCGCAGAGGTCGCTGCAACTCATTCCCACTCAATCGTCGCCGGCGGCTTTGCCGTGATATCATACACCACCCGGTTCACCCCGCACACCTCAGCCGTGATCCGGCCGGAAATTGCCTCCAGCACCTCATAGGGCAGCCGCACCCAGTTGGCGGTCATCGCGTCCGTGCTGTGAATCGCGCGCACCGCCACGGTGTAGCCGTAAGTCCGCCCCGCCTGGCTTACGCCTGTGGAGCGCAGCCCGGTCAGGATCGCGAAATACATGTAAATCGACTGATCCAATCCGGCTTTTACGATCTCCTCGCGCACAACCGCGTCCGCGGCCCGCAGGATGTCCAGTTTCTCCTTTGTGACCTCGCCTAGACAGCGCACGGCCAGGCCAGGCCCCGGAAAGGTCTGCCTGTTCACGATCCCCTCCGGCATGCCGAGGGCCTGCCCGAGCTGCCGCACCTCGTCCTTATATAAGTCGCGCAGCGGCTCAAGAAGTTCCTGAAACCGGATCACCTCCGGCAGCCCGCCCACGTTGTGGTGGCTTTTGACCATCGCCGTCCCCGCGGTTCCGCTCTCGAGGATGTCCGGCTTGATCGTGCCCTGCAGCAGGTAATCGACATCCCCGCATTTTTGAGCCTCCTCCTCAAAGACGCGGATGAACTCCTCGCCGATGATTTTCCGCTTTTTTTCCGGATCATCGACCCCGCTGAGCTTGGCCAAGAACCTGGCCTCCGCGTCGATCAGCGTAAAATTCATGTCAAACAGCTCCCGGCAAAGGGCGGAGACTTCCGCGCTCTCATTGAGCCGCATGAGACCTGTATCCACATGCACACAGATCAGATTTTTCCCGATTGCCCTGTGCAGCAAAACCGCCGACACGGTTGAATCGACGCCGCCGGACATGGCGCACAGGACTTTTTTGCCGCCGACTTTGTCGCGGTAAAATGAGACGCTCTGATCAATGAACTCGGTGACGTTGAACATAAAATGGATTCCTCCAAATCTTGCCTGTCACCCTGAGCATAGCGAAGGGTTTCCCCTTTTAAAGATTCTTCGCTGCGCTCAGAATGACAGGCATGATTTTATCGCTCGGCGCTGTAATTCGGCGCCTCTTTTGTGATTTCCACGCCGTGGGGATGGCTCTCGCGCAGCCCGGCCGACGTGATTTTGATCAGTCTGCCATTTTCGCGCAGTTCGTCGATCGTACGGCAGCCCGCGTAGCCCATGCCCGACCGCAGTCCGCCGATCAGCTGGTAAAATATGTCCGCCATGAGACCCTTGTACGCGACTCTGCCCTCGATCCCCTCCGGCACGAGCTTCTTGCTCTCGGTCTCCCCGGCTTGAAAATACCGGTCTTTGCTGCCGGCCTCCATCGCCGCGAGGGAGCCCATGCCGCGGTACATCTTGTATCTGCGCCCCTGATACAGCTCTGTAGCGCCCGGACTCTCCTCACAGCCGGCGAAGATGCTGCCGAGCATGCACACGCTCGCGCCCGCCGCAATCGCCTTTGTGAGATCGCCCGAATGCTTGATCCCTCCGTCCGCGATGACCGGAATCCCATAGGGTTTTGCGGCCCCGGCGCAGTCAAGGATCGCCGTGATCTGCGGCACGCCGACTCCCGCCACGACCCGCGTCGTGCAGATCGAACCCGGCCCGATGCCGACCTTGACCGCGTCCGCCCCCGCCTCGATGAGCGCTATGGTGGCCTCCGCCGTCGCCACATTGCCCACGATCAGCTGTGTACCGGGAAATTGAGCCTTCATTTTTTTGACCGCGTTGATCACATTTTGGGAGTGCCCGTGCGCGGTGTCGATGACGATTACGTCCGTCCCGCAGGCGATGAGCGCCTCTGCGCGGCCGAGATAATCGCCCACGCATCCCACCGCCGCGCCGACCGGCAGTTTGCCGCCCGGTTCCGCCTGCTTCACCAGGTCAACTTCCGCCGCTTGACGTTCGATCGCCATATTCTTATGGATGATCCCGATTCCGCCCTGCCGCGCCACGGCAATTGCCATCCGCGACTCGGTGACGGTATCCATGCCCGCGCTCATGATCGGCGCAGCCAGTGTAATCCGCTTTGTGAGCTGTGTGTGCAGATCTGTTTCATTCGGCAAGACATCACTCTTTGCCGGGATAATCAGCACATCGTCGAACGTGAGCCCCTCTTTGACTACTTTATCCACCCTGCTGAGCCTCTATTCCCCTGATATACCGCGCCAAAATCGTGGCCACCTGGGCGCGGGTGGCGGTGCCCTGGGGGGCCATCTGCGTGTCCGTGACTCCGTTCACGAGACCCGCGGCCTTGGCCCACATCATGCCGTCCAGCGCCCAGGCGCTGACCGTGGAGGCGTCCATATAGCCGCTGAGGTCGGCGCGGGCCGAGGTATCCTGCCCCGTGTAGGCGACATAGCGCATGAGCAGGCTCGCGATCTGCTCGCGGGTAACCGTCTGATTCGGGGCGAACTCGGTATCCGAAACGCCCATCGTGATGCCATTCTGCGCCGCCCAGCAGACGGCGGCATAGTACCAGCTGTCTCCCGGCACGTCCGTGAACTGCGGGGCCGGGGCGTCTGGCGAGCCCTCCAGGCGGTATAGGG
>WQUU01000277.1 GCA_009781925.1 Bacillota bacterium
CCGTCATCGGCAAGGCGCTGGATATCTCCGAGCTCTTCGCCGACGGCTATGAGGCCGTGTTCATCGGATCCGGCGCGGGCCTGCCCCGTTTTCTGGGCGTGCCGGGGGAGGATTATATCGGCGTCTACTCCGCCAACGAATACCTGAGCCGGATCAATCTCATGCGCGCAAACCTGCCCGAATACGACACGCCCATGAAGCCGGCGGGCCGGGTCTGCGTCGTCGGCGGCGGGAACGTGGCCATGGACGCGGCCCGCTGCGCCCTGCGTGTGGGCGCCGAGAGCGTGACGATCGTCTACCGCCGCTCCATGGACGAGCTGCCCGCCCGCGCGGAGGAGGTTCACCACTCCATGGAGGAGGGGATCATCTTCAAACTCCTCACGAACCCCGTGGCCGTCCTGGGGGACGAGAAGGAGCATGTGCGGGGCATGGAGTGCGTGGAGATGGAGCTGGGCGAGCCGGACGAGAGCGGCCGCCGCCGCCCCGTGGAAAAGAAGGGCTCCAACTTTGAACTCCCCTGCGACACGGTGATCGCCGCCATCGGTACCGACCCCAACCCGCTGCTCCGCACCGCGACGCCGGAGTTGGAGGTCAACCGCTGGGGCTGTCTCAAGGTGGATGACCGCCTGGAGACCACATATCCTCACGTCTATGCCGGAGGCGACGCCGTCACCGGCGCGGCCACGGTGATCGAGGCCATGGGCGCGGGAAAGAGGACGGCAAAGAGTATTTTGGAACAACTGGGGATATAACCGTAGGGCCGGGTTTCCATGCCCGACCGCCTCAACAAAAATTGACGGATTGTCCAATTTGTATACACGGGCGGGGATGGGAACCCGACCCTACAAAATTTTTGCTTTGAAAGGAGCGCTTTTTATGCCAACCCCGCACAACAGAGCCGAAAACGGCCAGATCGCCAAAACCGTCCTCATGCCCGGAGACCCCCGCCGGGCGGAGATGATCGCCAAGACTTTCCTGGAGGACGTCTCTCTCGTCAGCGACGTCCGGGGGATGTTCTGCTTCACCGGCACAGTGGAGGGGAAACCTGTCTCCGTCATGGGCAGCGGGATGGGGGTGCCCTCCATCGGCATCTATTCCTATGAGCTCTACACCCAGTACGGCGTGGAAAACATCATCCGCGTGGGCTCCGCCGGGGCCTCTGCCCCCGCGTTAAAACTCTTTGACGTGGTGCTGGCCGACCGCGCCTGGAGCGAGAGCAGCTTTGCCCGCACCATGAGCGGGTTTACCGGAGATTCTACATATCCGAGCGAAGCGCTCAACAAGAAACTCGCCGAGAGCGCTGCGAGGCTGGGTATTCCCATCACGCTGGGCGCCATCCACTCCAGCGACGTGTTCTACCGGGAACCCTGGCAGGGGGAGAACTACTGGCGGAATATCCGGGACGAGCACGGCTGCGTCTGCGTGGAGATGGAGAGTTTCGCCCTCTTCCACAACGCGAAAGTCACCGGCAAAAACGCCGCCTGCCTCCTCACCATCTCCGACAACTTCAACGACAGCGCCGTCACGACGGCGGAGGAGCGGGAGAAGGGGTTTACGGAGATGATGAAGATCGCGCTGGGGGTTGTGTAGAAAGAGTAGGGGCCGCACACTGGGCGGCCCGCAAAACAAAAAAAGATCATCGAAAAAAGGTTGTAGCAAAACGGGTCGTCGAGGACGCCGACCCCTACATCATGTGGCTGTATTTGCATCATGCCGCACAACTTGTAGGGGGCGGCCTCCCGGACGCCCCGTTCTTGCGTTTTGCAATAACCTCTTTTGCAGCCCCTATTCCAGCCCCAGATACCAGCAGACCAGCTCCGCAGCTTCGGCCCTGGTGATGCTGTCCCCCGGCCGGAAAACCGAGGCGTCGTTTTTTGAGACAAAACCCGATTTCCAGAGGGCGTTCAGAGACGAAACCGCCCAGCCGCTGGTCAGCGCCCTGTCGCTGTAGACAGGAATCTTCGCCCCCTGGGGCACAGCCCTCCCCTGGCTCTGGGCCAGGCGGATGAGGAGCGCGGCGAACTGCTCCCGGCTCATGAGGTCAAAGGGGCCGAACAGCGTCGCGGAGTAGCCCTGTACCGCGCCCGTGGCCTCCCCCCAGGCCACCGCTTGGGCATACCATTCGCCGGGGAGTACATCCTGAAAGGTGGAAGTGACCGCATAGCCCGGCGCGCCGCAGCCGCGCCAGAGCAAGGTCACCGCCATGGCCCGGGTCAGGTAGGCGTTGGGCTCTAAACCCGCCCCGTCGCCCTGCAGGACGCCGAGACTGTTCAGCCGCGTCAGGAAGGAATAGGCCCAGTGCTGGCTCAGGCGGGATTCGTCATAGAAGGTGCCGCCGAAACTGACATTGATGTAGCACTTGTTATTCACCGGCGCCACATTGCGCAGACGGAACAGCTCATTGACCGTCACAAAGGAGTAACCCTGTTTCCGGAGAGTATCGATGGCGCGCAGAGCGGCGTTCATATTCGCCGCGTTGAAGTCGTGCAGAAGGATGATCGAGCCGTCCCGCACATTGTTGATTATACCGTTATAGAGCGTGGCCTCGTTTGCGATCGCTCTGCCGCCGTTGGAGGAGTCCACATTCCAGGCGATGACGGGCGCCTGCGCCTGGTTTAAGACCCGGCTGCTGGAGTCCCCGTCCCCATAGGGTAGGCGCACCAAAAAATCATGCTGTCCGGTGATGCTCTCCAGGAGGGCGCGGGTGCTCTCCACCTCATTGCGGATCACGGCGTCGCTCTTTCCGGTCAGCGCGTAGTGGCTCCAGGTGTGATTGCCGATCTGATGGCCCTCATTGTAGATGCGCCGCACGATGTCCGGATAATTTTTGGCGTTTTGACCCAGGAGGAAAAAGGTGCATTTGACGCCCCGCGCGGCCAGAGCGTCCAGAAGTTTGGTGGTGATGCTGCCGTTTGGCCCGTCGTCAAAGGTCAGAGCCGCCAACTTCTCCCGCACGGGCGCCGCCGCGGCCTGCGCCGTTGTGGCGGCCCCGAAACCCATCACAGCCGCGAGGCAGACACAGAAAATTTTCCTGACAACCCGGCGCATAAGCGCTTCCTCCCATATAGATGAATAAATACATTTATTTACCATATATGGTCGAATTATAGCGCTTCTTGTAGAAAAATGCAAGTAATTTTGTAAGATTCGCGATAAAAGCGGCGGACGAAGACGCCGGGCGGGTGAGCGGCATAAGATGGGATAAAACCGATAGGGGGTAAAACGATGCAATGTCCAGA
>WQUU01000278.1 GCA_009781925.1 Bacillota bacterium
GCTTGGAAAACCTCGGAAACCTCATCCGGAACATGGCGCCCCGGCTCCTCATCGCCTTTGGCGTCTCCGGCGCGCTGATCACAACGGGCACGGATCTCTCCGCCGGGCGCCAGGTGGGCTTGGCGGGCTGCATCGCCGCGACCCTCCTGCAGCGGGCGGATTACGCGTCAAAGGTCTATCCCAATCTGGGCGAGATGAATATGATGGTCGTCCTGCTGATCGTCGTGGCCGTGGGTGCGCTCATCGGTCTGCTCAACGGCGCCATCATCGCTTTCCTCCACATCCATCCCTTCATCGCCACGCTGGGCACGCAGACTTTTATCTACGGCGTGTGCCTGATCTTTACGGGGGCGCAGCCCATTGGCGGCCTGCGCACGGCCTACACCGCCCTGGCCACCAACTCGCTCTTCGGCTTTAAGCTCTTGCCTTTTTTGGGCTTGATCGCTCTCGGCATCGGGCTATTCATGTGGGTCTTGTATAATTACACACCCTATGGCAAGCGCATGTACGCCATCGGCGGCAACGAGGTCGCGGCGGAGGTCAGCGGCATCAACGTCAATGCCCAGAAGCTGCTCATCTACACCCTCGCGGGCATGCTGTACGCGATAGCCGGTTATATGCTGGGGGCAAAGGCTGGCGGCACCTCCGTGAACCTGGGTTTCGGCTACGAGCTGGAGGCCATCGCGGCCTGCGTCATCGGCGGCGTCTCTTTCAACGGCGGCGTCGGCCGTATCTCCGGTATTGTCCTGGGCGTGCTCATCTTTGAGGCCCTAAAGATCGTGATGAACTTCTTTGGGATTCCGCCCGAGTATACGTACATTGTGCAGGGCGCAGTCATCATCTTCGCCGTAGCGCTGGATATGCGGAAGTACGTCGCGAAGAAATAAAAACGGACAAAGAGTTGTAGCAAAACGCAAAAACGGGGCGTCCTCCCGGACGACCCGTTTTGCTGTGACCCTTTCTGTTTTATGCCTCGTCTTATCAATCGACGCGTAAGAACGCGAGTTCTCTTTGCGGACATAAACGAATTACCGAAAAAAAGTAACCTGCCGGAAGCAAAACCCCGGCAGGTTACTTTTCATTTAGCGTACTATTTTTTGAGCGCAAAAACTGTTTGATGATGGTTTCAATCAGATTCGACATACTGCGGTTTTCAGCCTCACAAATCGTTGTTAAAGCATCAATGTCTTCTTGGCCCAGTTTTGTACTTATCGTCTTTTTTTCAATTCCCATATTATCACCTATTTACATGCTACATTGTATATGATAAAATTGCAAAATATATTTTATCTATTTCGTCCTCTTCCTAGACTAAAAGGAGCATATTGCCATGAAAATCGAAACTTGTTGTTTTACCGGGATCCGTAAGAAATTCCTTGGCTTTGTAAGCGCCTCAAGGAGGAGATCATGTATCTGGTTCACTGCCAGGGCGTACACAATTTTCTTGCGGGCGGGGCGCTCGGTTTCGATACTTTGGCCGCGCAGTCGGTGTTGGAACCGAAATCGGAGTTCCCGAAAATTCGGCTTATTTTGGCTCTGCCATTCAAAGCCCAGGCCAAAAGGTGGGGCGCTGAAGATCAACAAAAATACAACCTCATCCTGGGTCAAGCGGACGAGGTTGTATATACGTCAGAGACATACATGAACGGCTGTATGCAAAAACGCGACCGGTATTTGGTGGAGAACAGTCAAATTTGTATCTGCTATTTGACGGAAGTGACAGGCGGCACCGCCTATACTGTCCGCTACGCAGAGAAAAAAGGGCTGACGGTGATCAATCTCGCGGCCTGCTGACGCGGCGCCTCTTAACCGCCGGAGGCCAAGATGCTGAAGTGCATGTAGTCGTAGTACCCGCCGCTCCAGCCCTGGCCGCCCCAGCCCCAGCCGTATTTCGCAAAGGCGCGCACAACGCTGCCGTCCGGCTTGATGGACAGCTGATCCCCTCCGGGCTGCCAGTAGGAGCCCACCAAAACCTTTGTGTTGCCGTCGATTGTCCGGCAGTAGCAGTTCTGAGTCGGATTGATGTCGATGGCACAGCCCCAGCTGTGGCGCAGGGCGTCCGAATAGCGCGCGCCGCCGATCGAGACGATGGGGAACTGCTCCGGATCGTTATAGATCTCCTGGAAAATGAGCTGTACTTCCTGGGCTACCACTACATTCACCTGTATGGTCTTTGTGCTGCTGACCTTATTGCCGCTTTTGTCGAGCGTCCAGACGGGGACTGTCACGTTCACAATGCGATCCCCGGCATCCTTCGCGCTGGTGAAATAGGTCTTGTTCGGGTCACCGAACAGGGCCGTGCGGCGCGCCGACGTACTCATCGTGGCGTACTGCTGGGCAAAGGAGACAAAGTCTGCCGGCGGCGTCACGACGACTCGCTCATCCTCCGTGGCAAAACTGGGCATGACCCGCTTTGTGGAGAACTCCAGAAGATAAATGACCTTCGCGGCCTCGGCGCGGGTCAGGGTTCTGTCCCCGCCGAAGCTGCCGTCCGGATAGCCGTTGATGACGCCCTTGCCGAAGACCTGCTCCACATAGTCCTTCGTGGAATCGCTGACGGAGCTGTAGTCCGCGATATGCGACGCCGCGTCCTGTAGCGTCACACGGGGCTCCGCTTTGACGGCAGTCATGGTGTTGACCGACAGTACCGCCATCTCATAGCGGGTGATCGGCGTGTCCAGGGCCTGCGCCGTACAGGGGAACAGCACACCCTCCTGGATGGACGGGAACTCCGCGCTGCTGGCCTGATCGCCGCTGCGCACGGCGAGCACCTCCGCGTCCTTACATGAGACATAGGCGGGTTCCGCCCAGTGGATATCCGAAGGCAACGGGGCCAAAAGGGACATCAGATCCTCAAAGCCCACGCCGATCATCTTAATGAATTCCCCCCTGGTCACAGTCTGATCGGGCTTGAATGTGCCGTCGGGATAGCCGTTGATGATGCCGAGCTGTACCATCGGCTGCAGATATTGATAGTACCACGCGTCGGTCGGCGTATCCTTGAACAGCGGCTGATCCGCCGCGGAGGCGCTGACCGGCATGAGCTGTGTGAACAAAATGACAACACAGGCCAATGCGATCGTCCGAATTCTTCTCTTATGCTGTCTCATATCATTTCCTTTCCTGTAGATCCACAATATTACTCCGAAACGGAAGTCATGAACGATTAAGCGGCGTATTGAACGTGTTCGGCGTGGAAGAAACGTGCAACATGTAGCGGGTTTTGCTGAAATTT
>WQUU01000279.1 GCA_009781925.1 Bacillota bacterium
TATTCAGCACGCCTCTAAGATCCGTTCGGCTCTCGGCCTTGTTGCTTTTATCTTCGCAAGGCTTGCCATGCTCTCTTTTTTCTACTCGTGATTCGCATTAATAGCTTTTAAATAACAGCTTTTAAATGACAGTTTTTTTAAATGACAGCTTTTTGAATGACAGATTATAAAATGACAGATTTTTTTGATTTAAAAAAGGATCGAACAAAAGTCATTGATTCAATTCCCGCGCCAGGGCCGCCACGCGCTCACGGAGTTCCGGGGACTCGGACTCCACCACGACGGCGCTGTGCCCGTCGGCGGGGCGCACTTTAACAAGCCCTGCCTCGGTGCGCAGGGTCAAGCCGTTGCTGAAATCGGCGCCCGCTTCCATGAGGGACTCGGATAAAAGGCGCATGAGATGCGCCCTGTCCCGACAGGAGATGGAGACCCGGTTCCTGCGGTTTGGGGTGCGGCGATACTCCTTTACGTTATCATCGAGGAGGTCGCGCGCCTCGCCGTAGAGGAGGAGTTTGCCGTGGAGGGCGTCCAGGTTGCACTGATAATAGGCCGCAGGCGTGCCGATGTCCGTCCAGTAGCCCTCCATGGGCAGACCCATGAGCGCCTCGCCCCGCTTCAAAAGCAGGGGAAAGAGATCCTTTGCGAAGTCAAAGCGGCTGTGCTCCGGTACAAGTTCCATCGCGGCTGGAGAGAGCATGTAGATGCCGGTGTTCACCCGATCCGTGACCACCCGATCCCAGGCGGGTTTCTCAATAAAACTGCGCACGTCCCCGCGGCTGTCCGTGAGTACCAGGCCGTAGCGCAGGGGGTCGGCGTATTCGTAAAGGGCAATGGTGGCGGCGTTTTTGTGCCGCTTGTGGCACTCCATGAGGGCTTTTAAGTCAAAGTCACAGGCGGCGTCCCCGCTGACGACCAAAAAATCCCGCCCGCCGTAAAAATCCGCGCAGGCGCGCACGGAGCCCGCCGTGCCGAGCGGTTTGTCCTCGATCTGATAGCTCAGGCGCACGCCGAATTTTGCCCCGTCCCCGAAGTAGTCGGCAATTTTTTCCGGCAGATAACGGAGCGTGACGCGGATGTCCGTGACGCCGTTCCAGCGCAGCAGCTCGATGATCCGCTGCATGAGCGGCAGGCCCAGGAGCGGGGCCATGGGTTTCGGCAGATCGGGCAAAACCGGGCGCAGGCGCGTCCCTTCGCCCCCGGCCATGATGATGGCGCGCATAGGTATTCCCCCCGGAAAAATCGAATGAGAGCCGCACACTCGCTTGTCACCCTGAGCGAAGCGAAGGGTATTAAGATTCTTCACTTCGCTCAGAATGACGGCGCAGTACAGCGCGGCTCTCATAGTATTTCCGGGAAAGCGGGAATTTGGAATGGGAATTGCTGGGGGAAGAGGAGGAAATCAAAGGCGCCGACTCGGATTTTAACTTGCCGGGTTGTTTTATTCAACAAACGAAACGCGCATAAAAAGGTAAAATATGGTAATTTATATGAAAATGTCATGTCGCTTCAAATAAAAGCAATTTACGCTTGAATTTTCCAAATACATCATGTAAAATAAGCAATGCAACAAATAATGTATAGTATAAATACTATACTTATAGGAGGAATCTTTATGAAAAAAACACGCAGACTTTTGTCACTGGTTCTGACCCTCGTGTTCTGCGTCGGCTTATTCCCGGCACTGACCATCGCGGCCAGCGCGGCGCCGGGGGATAACGCGACCGACCTTCAGAACGCAATCAACAGCGCGATGGGGCCCACCACGATCACACTGACCGCAGATATTACGTTGAGCGCGGCGCTTACGATCCCGGCGGGCGCGGACATCACGCTGGCCGGCGCACATTCCCTGATCGGCGCGGCTACACTGAACACGATCATTGTCATGGGCTCGCTGACGCTGGACGGCGTAACCGTGACCCATGCCAGCGGTGTCGCGGGGCGCGGTGTATTTGTCAACGGCGGCGCGCTCACGCTGCAAAGCGGGGCAATCTCGGGAAACACAAGCAACGCGACCGGCGACGGAGCCGGTGTGTGGGTCAACGGCACGTTTACTATGACCGGCGGGTCGGTCTCCGATAACAGCGCCACCAACGCCAGCGGCGGTGGTATTTTTCTTTTCGGCGGCACAGCCACGATCAGCGGCGGCACAATTTCCGGCAACACGGCGGCCAACAGCGGCGGCGGCGTCTGTGTTGTCGGCGGCACACTGACGCTTGGCGCGGCGACCATTTCCGGAAATGAAGTGACCGCCGGCATCGGCGGCGGCGTGTTTATCGATCAGGGGATTACCGCCTCAATCAGCGGGAGCACGATCTCCGGTAATACAGCCAGCGGTGACGGCGGCGGGATTTATAGTTCTTCCAGCATAACAATCACCGGCGCGACAATTTCCGGAAATGAGGCAACCAGCGGCAGCGGCGGCGGCGTGTTTTTTGATCCCAGTGTAACTACCGCCACGCTCAGCGGCGGTGAGATCTCCGACAACACGGCCTCCGCCCAGGGCGGCGGCGTGTTTTTTAACGGCGGCGCGCTCGCCGTGAACGGGGCGGAGCTCTCCGGCAACGGGGCGGAGCACGGCGGCGGACTCTACATCGGCGATCACTCCTCCTCCGCCGCGATCACGGACAGCACGGTGTCCGGCAATACCGCCGGCGGCTTCGGCGGCGGGGTTTTTAACAACGCCGCGCAGTTTACCGCCACAGACACGGCGGTCTCCGGCAATGAGGCTAACTTCGGCGGCGGCCTCTGGTTTGACAGCAATGCGGCAGACGCCACGATCAGCGGCGGCGAGATCTCCGACAATACAGCCAGCGGCGACGGCGGCGGCGTCAACCTTCAGAACGGCAGCCACCTCAGCCTTGACGGGGTCACGGTCAGCCGAAACTCAAGCACGGGGGGCAATGGCGGCGGGATCTCCGCGGCAGGCCCGGACAGCAAACTTACGATAGGGGGCGGAACGTCGGTCACCGATAACGCAGCCGCGTCTGGCAGTGGCGGCGGCATTTGGATGGAGACCCTGGATAACCTGTCGGTAGACCCCGATACGGTTCTCAACGGCAACGAAGCCCAAGACGGTTCGGGGATCGGATACGAGAACAGCGATAAAACATACTGGGTGGTTGAGTTCGATCCAAACGGAGGCGTTCTCACCGGGAATCAAAGCATCCTGATTGAAGACGGCGCCAGCGCCGATTCCTATATGCCGACTGACCCCACAAGAGAA
>WQUU01000280.1 GCA_009781925.1 Bacillota bacterium
GGGGTCGCGGATGAGCGGCTGATTTTTGTTGCCCACATCCCCGGAGAAGACCATCTTCTTCTCCGTATCCCCCTCCTTGAGCCAGACTTCAAGGGCGGCGGAGCCGAGCAAGTGCCCGATATCGGTAAAACGGACGCGCACGCCGGGGGCCGCGTCGATGATCTTGCCGTAGGCGCAGGGGACAAAGAGCTTTAAGACGCCCTCCACGTCATCCAGGTCATATAGGGGCTCTATGGGAGCGCTCCCCGCCCGCTGACCCTTTTTATTCTGCCACTCCGCGTCCTGCATCTGGATGTGCGCCGCGTCCTTGAGCATGATGCCGCAGAGGTCGGCGGTGGCGTCGGTGGTAATAATACTGCCCTGAAAGCCCTGCTTGAAGAGCAGAGGCAGCCAACCGCTGTGGTCGATATGGGCGTGGGTCAGCAGGACAAAACCGATCTGATTCGGGGGAACCGGCAGGGGCGCGTTTTCGTAAAAGTTTTTCCCCTGTTCCATGCCGTAGTCCACGAGCCCGTAAAGCCCGCCGCACTCGATGAGTGTGCGGCTGCCCGTGACCTCATGGTTCGCGCCGAGAAATGTAAGGTTCATGGCTTATTCTCCAATTCCTTTTCTTGTAACTGTTTTTGAACCGTTTCGAGGCCAATGCGGATCAGTTCAGCTGTAGCTTCTGAACGCGTTTGAAAACGGTTGCTAAAGCGAAAATCCTCAATGGCATTGAACATTTTATTGTCAACAGAAATCATGTATCTGGGTTTTTTTGTTGCCATATTCTTACCTCCGCCGTAGATATCATATCACAGTGGTACACTGATGTAAATATTTATCCGAAAGGGCTTGACAAGTGTATCACTGATGTGCTATAATAACTGTGGTGATACACTGATACACAAAATAAGGAGGAACAAAATCATGCAAAGCGTTTTAGAGGATCTGTTCTTCGGCGAGATTCGATCAAATATCTATGACCCTAACAAAAACCCACGGCTAAAAAAGGCCGGACAAACTCTGGATGAAAACGAGGAGATATTATCAAAGCTATTGGAAGGAAAAGAAAAAAAGCTGTTTCTTGATTTTCTAAATGCACAAAGTGACATAAGCGGAAACAGCGCGGTGGAACACTTTACCACAGGGTTCAAGCTCGGTGCGAGAATAATTGGAGAGTGCTTTATGGGAACCGTTGATTAAATCGTCTCTCCTCGGCGGCCTTGATGTGAGCCGCCTCTTCCGGTGTCACTTTTGAAAAGTTAGGATCCCACGTGAGCACGAGCTTTTTCACAAATCCATAGACAAAACGCTGGTCGTCCGTCGGGAGAATGTCAATCATTCTGGCCGTATCTATGATGAATTGTAGACATCTTATATCACCGTTGCTCGAATTAAATTTGTCGCGCTAGAGCTGCTGATGGGGATGCCGGCGGTGATGACCACCGTGTCGCCCTTCTCTACCAGGCCCGCGTTGAGGGCGCTGTCCACCGCGAGGGAGAACAGACGATCCGTGGAGTCCACATAGCCCACCAGTAGGGGGTGTACGCCCCAGGAGATGGCCAGCTGCCGGCGGGCCACTTCCGTGGTCGTCAGAGCGATGATGTTGCAGCCGGGGCGGAAGCGGGAGATCATCCGCGCCGTCTCCCCGGATTTTGTGGCGGCCAGAATCGCCTCCGCCCCCAGATCCATAGCGGTCAGGCAGCAGGCGTGGCTGATGGCGTTGCTCACATTCATGGTCATGTCATCGTGCGGTGTCTCACGGAAGCGCTTCCAATAGTCGGTAGCGCCCTCAGCCGCCGCGACGGTTTGCAGCATGGTCGCCAGGGCCTCCAAAGGGTACTTGCCCGAGGCCGTCTCTCCGCTGAGCATGACGCAGGAGGTGCCGTCAAACACGGCGTTGGCCACGTCACTGACCTCCGCGCGGGTGGGGCGGGGATTGCGCATCATGGAGTCGAGCATCTGCGTGGCGGTGATGACGGGTTTGCCCTGCATGATGCCGGTCTTGATCATCTTCTTCTGCAGAACGGGCACCTCCCAGGCCGGAATCTCCACGCCCAGGTCGCCCCGGGCCACCATGATCCCGTCCGCAGCCTCGACGATCTCATTGAGATTATTGACCCCTGTCCGGTTCTCGATCTTGGCGATGACCTTGATCTCGTCCCCGCCGTCCTTGACCAGTTCCGCCCGGATATCCAGCACGTCCTGGGCCTGGCGCACGAAGGAGGCGGCGATGAAATCAAAGCCATTTTCCACGCCGAAGCGGATGTCGTCCCGATCCCGATCCGTCAGGGCGGGGAGGGGGATGTGCACGTCCGGAATGTTGATGCTCTTATTGTTGGAGAGCTCACCCCCGTTGTCCACGACGCAGTGGACGTCCCGCCCCTCCACCGCCGTGACCGTGAGTTCAATGAGCCCGTCATCGATGAGTACGCGGTTGCCGGGGATCAATTCCTCATGAAACTTGTCGTAGGTGACAGAGATGCGGGTCTCGTCCCCCGGACAGTCCTCGGTGGTGAGGGTAAAGGGAGCCCCCTGCGTCAGCGTGACATGCCCCGCTGCAAAAGTTTTGATGCGGATCTCGGGGCCTTTGGTGTCCAAAATGGTGGCCACGGGAATACCCAGCTCGTCCCGCACGCGTTTGAGCATGGTAAGCCGAGCCAAATGATCCTCGTGGGTTCCGTGGGAGAAGTTAAAGCGCGCCGCGTCCATGCCGCCCAGGATGAGCGCGCGCAGAGCCTCCTCACTGTCCACTGCGGGCCCCAGAGTGCAGATGATTTTGGTTTTTGATTGATTCATAGGATACCTCGATTTCTTATACTATGGTTGCGCTAAATGCCCCTTATATACTCTGCTCCAGCGCGTCCATCATGGCGTAGATGCCCTCGTCGATGTGCTTCTCCATCGCCAGGGCCTCGTCCACATCCATATCGAAGCACTTGACCCCGTCGTAGCAGATGATGCGGTTGGTGCCGCCGGCGGCCATGATCTGCACGGCCTGATAGCCCATGTTGGAGGCCATGACCCGGTCGTAGACCAGGGGCCTGCCGCCGCGCTGGACGTGGCCCAGGATCGTGACACGGGTCTCCATACCCGTGGCCTCCTTGATGCGGTCGGCGATGTCCGTTGCGGAGGCGGCGCCCTCGGCCACGATGATGGTGAAGTGTGTCCGGCCCCGGATCCGGCCCTCGCGGATCATGTCCACAATGTCCCGCTGAAAATCGATCTCCTTTTCCGGGAT
>WQUU01000281.1 GCA_009781925.1 Bacillota bacterium
GGCCCTTTTTCAATATGCGGCGGCCCAGAAAAAACGCGAGAATGCCGATGGGAACGTTGATCAAAAAGATAAAATGCCAGCTGAGCACCGAGACGATGAGGCCGCCCAGAGGCGGGCCGATCAGAGCCCCCAGCGCGACGCTGGTGCCGTTAAAGCCCAGCGCGCGCCCGCGTTCACTCTTGGGAAAGGTCTGCGTGATGATCCCCTGGGAGGTGGCCATGGACGCCGCGGCCCCCACAGCCTGGAGCACGCGGGCGATGACCAGCATAGTCAAATTTATGGAGACGCCGCAGAGCAGAGAGCCGCCCGTAAAGACGGCAATGCCGAATTTGAAAATCAACGTGTTGCCCTTGATGTCCCCAAGCCGCCCAAAAAACAGCATCAGCGCGCAGATGACAATCAGGTAACTGGTCACGACCCAGGTGATGACGGAGACCGGCTCGCTGAGCTTGGCGCTCAGCGTTGGAAGCGCGATGTTCACGATGCTGCCGTCCAGACTGGACATAAAGGTCATCAAAACCACAATGGACAGAATCTTCCAGCGGCGGGGATCCGGCGCTGGCCCGTCGGCGGCGGGGGAGGACAAAGCGGTTTCGGCCGGAATGATTTTTTTCTCTTTCAAATTTCAATTACCTCGTCTCGGCGCTCTTCATTCGCTCTCCACACAGATCTCCAGATGAAACTCCCTCACTTCGCCGGGCTGGATGGTTTCCAGTTCGCCGAGCACCCTGGCGCGGGCGCGCCCCTCCGGTTTCCACGTGGCCGGCTCCAGGCCGCAGACGTAGTCGCCCTCGCCCATCTGCTTCCACTCGATCAGATAGGGCAGCTCGCGCTTGAAAAACTTTAATTTTACGGAGACCCCCAAGGCCGGGTTGCGCAGTCCGGCCCAGACCAGGCCGCCGGCATCGGGGACTAAATCGTGGTAAAACACCTGCTCGGCATAGCCATGTGTCGGCTCCTCAAAGCTGTCGCAGCGCGACAAGCCGGACGCGGCGGCCTCGTCGCGGGGGACGACACCGTTTCGGCCCCCGCTGATCAGCCGGGTGTCTGGGCCCAAAAACGGGTGCCCAAAGTTGCAATGGTAGAGCAGCATGAGGGGCTGCGGGTCAAAGCCGGCGTTTTCCACCCGGTCGGTGATCCGAATGCGATTCTCCCCCGCCGTTGCGCGGAGCTCCCGCGTCATGCGGATATTTTCGCCAAAAACCTCAGCCTCCCGCATCGTGCCCCGGATGCGCATCAGATAGTCGTCGCCCTGCCAGGACTCCTCGGCGGCGGTATTGTCTGACACCAGCGCCGGGGCATAGCCGTGCGCCGCCAGCGCGCGATCCCCGTCCATACAGGCGGCGCCCATGTGCGTATAGCCGCAGGTGGTCAGCAGCCCCGCCGTGAAATAGCGCAGAAAGCTCCCGTAACTGCACAGACCGGGTGCCACGGGGCCCGTTTTTGAGATAAAACTCAGCGGCAGGCCGCGATACCGGCACGCGCTGATGTCCAGCCCCCGGTCGGGCAGGGCGGTGAACTGCAGGCCGCTCCCCGTGTCCACGTCAAAGGCGCGCATCCCGCGGCCCGGCCCGTCATCGAGAACACAGCGCCGGATCCCGCAGGCCTGCGAGATATCGCCGATATGCCGCATGAGCTCGGTTTTCGTGTAAGTTTGATCCCAAAGTTTCATCAGCATTCCACCTCTCGGATCATTATAACCGGACAGACACGGCGGAGTCAAGGGGCGCAGTCTGAATTTTCCTTGACAAATCTTCCGTGTGACAGTATATTGACAATTACAAACGGCCCAATGAAAGAGGGAACATATCCATGAAAGTTTTGATTATCGGCGGCGTGGCGGGCGGAGCGTCCGCGGCGGCGCGCCTGCGCAGGCTCGATGAGTGCGCGGAGATCGTCCTTTTCGAGCGGGGAGCGTATATTTCCTTTGCCAACTGCGGCCTGCCGTATTATATCGGCGGCGAGATCAAAAACAAGGCGGCTCTGACACTGCTGACCCCGGCGGTCTTTCATGCGCGCTTTGCCGTGGATGTCCGCACAGAGCAGGAGGTTCTCGAAATTGACCGCGCGGCGAGAACGGTCGCGGTGCGCAATGTGCGAACAGGGGAGACCTATACTGAATCTTACGATAAGCTGATCCTGTCCCCCGGCGCGGAACCGGTCATGCCGCCCATCGCGAAAAAATCCGATCGGGTCTTCACCCTGCGCAACATCCCGGATACATATAAAATAAAAGACTTTCTGGAGGCCCGAAAGCCGAAGAGCGCTGTCGTGGTCGGGGGAGGTTACATTGGCGTTGAGATGGCGGAAAACCTCAAAAACGCGGGACTGGATGTCACTGTTGTGGAAATGCTGGATCAGGTGATCGCGCCGCTGGACTATGACATGGCCTCGGACGTGCACAACCACATCAGGCAGCAGGGCGTAAAACTGCTGCTCTCGGAGGCCGTGAAACAAGTCACAGAGGACGAGTGCGGCCTAACCGTCACGCTGGGCGGCGGCGAATTTCGGACGGACATGCTGATCATGGCCGTCGGTGTCCGGCCCGAGAGCGGCCTCGCCAAAGCGGCGGGCCTGGAGGTCGGCGCGCGGGGCGGCATTGTGGTGAACGCCTCCATGCAGACCTCGGATCCGGATATCTACGCGGTCGGCGATGCGGTGGAGATCACGGACTATGTGACCGGACAGAAAGGCATGATCCCGCTGGCGGGGCCTGCCAACAAGCAGGGGCGTATCGCGGCGGACAATCTCTGCGGTATCCCCTCCACATTTGACGGCACGCAGGGCTCCGCGATTCTCAAGGTGTTTGACCTGACCGCGGCCACCACGGGAATCAACGAAAAAACCGCGAAAAAACTGGGTCTTGACTATGACAAGGCGTTCCTCTACTCCACGAGCCATGCCAGCTATTACCCCGGCGCGGTGAATATGTCGATCAAGGTGATCTTCGAAAATGGCAGCGGAAAAATTCTGGGGGCTCAGGTCGTAGGCTATGACGGTGCGGACAAGCGCTGTGACGTGTTTGCCACAGCCATCCGCGCGGGCATGACCGCATACGATCTCAGCAAACTGGAGCTCTGCTATGCGCCGCCCTACTCCTCCGCCAAGGATCCGGTCAACGTGGCCGGCTTTGTGATCGAAAATATTTTGACCGGGAAGGTCAGAAATTTCCACTGGCACGACGTGGACGACCTCCCCCGGGACAGCAGCGTCACGCTGCTG
>WQUU01000282.1 GCA_009781925.1 Bacillota bacterium
GTTGCGAGTTTTAGGTAGTCCTTCCCCGTGTAAATCCCCGCGCCTGTTCGCCTTGACAGTTCCTCCGCGACGGAGGACTTCCCCACGCAGCTTTCCCCGAAAATTCCGATGACCATGTTTGTCTCTCCTTCTTTGTTCCCCAGTATACACCCGATTTCCCCGGCGCGCAACCGTACATTCGACGAAAACCCCCGATGAGACGTGGTATCATCTCACCGGGGGCGTTCTATTTTATACCCCAACCAGTTTCAGCGCCAGCCAGGCGATGCCGGTGGCGGCGGCTCCGGCGGCGGCGAAGAAGGGGGCCGGGAATCTGGAAAGCCGGAACCGGCGCTTCCCCGTCTTCGTCCGCAGATAGTTGTCGGCGACTTTCTTTGCCTCCCGGAGAATCTGCGCGGTACTGCGCTCTGAATCTTTGAATACATCGTCACGCAGGACAAAGATCGCCTCCTCAAACAGCTTCGGATCGGGCGACTTGACCACGATCACACGCCTTCCACACCCTTTTATCACGTCGGTTTCCTCCTGCGGCTCCATCTGCTTCCAGTCTAACCGCAAGCGCCGTTTCTTAAACTGTGGGCGATTGATAATCGCCCCTACAAATTTAATTGCGCTCGTCCACATAGACCGCCAGCACCGTCATGTCGTCCTCGCAGCCGTACTGCTTCGCCGCCTGCTGCAGGGCCTCCTTGGCCAGGGCCTTGGTGTCGCTGCCCTCGAAGTTCAGGAGCAAGTCCCGGAGCCAAAGATCGTTTTCGTCCAGAACGACGCCGTCGCTGGCGATAAGGGCCAGACTGCCGGGCCGCAGCTTCATTCTTAAAACCTCCGGCGCGCTCCCTTCGCCTACCGCCATTCCCGCCGCCATACTGTCGCAGCGCACCCGGCGAATGAGCTTGCCGTAACGCACATAGGAGGGGGCCGCGCCGTACTTGTAAAAACAGGTGTCTCCGGTGAAGAGATCCACCACCATGAGATCCACCGTGGCGTAGCCCCACTCCTCGTTGTTTTTCAGCAGCATGACGGAGTTCAGGAGTTTCATCGTGACCGCGGGCTCGAGGCCGGCGCGCAGGAATTTTTCCAGAATCCGCACCACGGACTCGCTCTCCTTCGCGGCGTCATCCCCGCTGCCCATGCCGTCCGAGAGGATGACGCAGAGCTGGCCCCGATCCGTTTTAAAATAGGTGCCCCGATCGCCGCTGACGGGCTCCCCCTGCTTCTTCATGGCCGCGATACCGACGCTGACAGAGAGGGGCTCCGCCTCCAGAAGGGTCAGCCGCCGCTCCGGACTCAGGTTGTCGGCGGCTTGGCGGCAGAGGCGCACGCCCAGGACGGCGGAAATTTTGTCCAGATAGGCCGGATCCCGCTGCAGGGCGCTGAGGCGTCCCCCTTCTATCACCGCCCGGAGTCTGCCGCCGCCGTCCCGAAAGACGGCGGTTCCGCCTTCCACGTCCGCGCTGTTCAAAAAGCGCGCCAACCTGCGCTCGGCTAAAGGATCCGGCCCGGGTGAACCGGCGAGATCGCGGGAAACATCCGCCAAAAGCTCCCCCATGTCCCGGTACTGTCCATAGGCCGCGACGCGGTTCTCCGACATGCGGCTTTTATACTGCCTGCGGTAGAGCATCCCCCTGAGTTCCCCGTTCACCGCCGAGATGAACTGGTAGGGGTGGCGGCAGCGGTCGGTAAAGGGTTCCGGCAGATCCTCCCGCCTTAAACTGCCCCGCTCCATCATGGCCTTTGTGGCATCGTTCATGGCGCCGAGCGTATCCACATACTCCAGATTCCAGCACTCGTTTTTCCGCTTGCAGGAGGAACAGACCTGATCCGCCGCGCGGTCGAACACGCGGGCCACGTCGTTGTCGTTGGCGTCCGACCCTATGGTCTTATGTACGGTGTCAAAAAGGTCGTTAAAGGCCTCCCCCAAGTTCTGTATCCGCCGGGCCATGTACCGCCGCAGGGCCGATTCACCGCCGGAATAGCCGCCCGGCTGGAGCAGCGCGCCCAGATAATTGACCAGCGGCGCGGGCAGGAGCAGGAAGACGACCGAGGCCACAAAGGTCTCGTACAGAGCGCTGGTGCGCAACCCCTCCGCCGCTCCCAGCGTCACCGCCGCGGCATTTGCCAGGATGAAGCTCAGTGTGAACAGCACCCGGCCTTTTCGGGAGAAGACCCCGGTCAGCAGCCCCGCGAAAGCGTAGGCCATGGCGTAGAAGGGCGCGCCGCCCGAGGCCACGTCCATGCTGAGGCCAAAGGCCACGCCGGAGGCCGCCCCGGTGAGCAACCCGCCCCGGTAGGCGGCGGACATGACCATGAGCAGCGCCAACAGCCGGCCCAAGGAGACGACGCCCAGGATGCTCCACTCCGAGACCGTCATCATCGCGCAGGCGAGCAGAAGCAGCAGGCTAACCCCGTGAGCCACCTCCTCGGCCTCCGTCTCCGGGGCCTTGTCGCTGAGGGCGGCGGCGAAGAAATAGGCCGAGCCCCCGGCCAGAACCGCGTCAGTGAGCATCCGAGCCAGACCGGCGGTGGGGCTCAAAAACTCAAAGCTGTTGAGAAACCCCGTGACCAGCATGACGGTGGCGGCCACCGACGGCATGAACCAGCTTTTCTTCACCGTCTGCGTCCCCTGAAACACAAAAGCTACGGTAAAGATGAGGGCACAGGCCGCCACATAGCGGGCGCCCCAATCGAGGCCGCCGCTGAGGAGATAGCCCGCCGCGGCCCCCAGGACGCAGAACACTCCCGCGAGCCCCGGCCCGGAGCGGGACACGATGCCGATGCCAAAGGGCCCGCAGGCCCCCAAAACCCGCGCCGAGGCCATCAGCAGCCCCAGCGCAAAGTTGAGCGCACAGCTTGCCACCCTCTGAACGGCGGGCCGCTGCATGACCGCCGCACCCCCCCGAAGCGCGGTCTTTACCTTGCCAATACTCCCTCTCACGTCCATGCTTTGCCTCCTAAAGTTTACATAATATTATGTATTTTACGTTAAAGTCTTGCTTTCACAAGATTCTTGATTGTTAACATAAATTATACTTATGTATACCTTAGAAAGTTGTCAGAGTGCGCCGCAGATTTATAACTATTATTGGTTCATAATAGAGAAAACGCCCGAGATGGCAATGTCAGTAAGATAAGACCCTGGGAGGGGTACGAGACCGAGAAGCAATGAAGGACGGCGCGAGGGAAGAAAAGACCTCGCGCCGTTTTATCTCAAA
>WQUU01000283.1 GCA_009781925.1 Bacillota bacterium
ACCGTGGCGCGGACGCAGCCGGTCATTTCGGGCGCCACGTCCTTAAGGGGCAGAACGACGCTGCGATCCTCGTAGTCCCGGGGGAAGTAGGAGATCAGATCCCGGAGGGTGAAAATATCGAGTTTGGCCAGAGCCTTGGCCCTGGTCTCGCCGATACCCTTGATATAGCGGATGTCTGTATTTAAGTCTGGCAGCGGAAACACCCCCAGGAAAAACCCGTCGTCTTCTGTCATTCTGAGCGCAGCGAAGAATTTTTCAGACCCTCCGCTGCGCTCAGGGCGATACGGACTATTATATCACGCCGCCGGCCAAAACCCAATAGGTGATCAGCGCATAAGTCACGACAATCAGCGCCGCGGTGACACCGGCAAACAGTTTCCCCGGCAGATGCGCGTAATTGAAGCCGCCATTGCCGCCGAAACGGTCTTCAATGAGATTGACCGGGTCATCCGGATTGTAATAGAACATGCCCAGCTTCCAGTATCGGTCATCCGTCCGCCCCGGATGGGCGATTTTCACATTCGCGCTCAACTTCTCGCTGAGCGCATCCCGCTCGCTGATGGCCGGGTTCAGTTTGCACCCGCTTTGCCCCGCCCGGACGCTCACATAGAGAACCGGAATGATGCCGAGGCCACAGGTGACGCCGACCACAATGGGCAAGTACGCGGCGGAGGCCGCGAAAATGTTGAGCGTCACCGGCTGCATCAGCACGAACATGAGCGTGAAGCAGAGCGTCATGAAGCCCAGCGCGTGGCTCATCATCCGCCGGTAAGCCCGGTGCTGCGCGAAGGACAGAGCGGGGTGCTCCGCGCTGATCTGCAGGCGCTGCCTGTAAATCAAAATGTTGGCGCCCGCTATGATCACCGTCAACGCAAGGGCGGACAGCGGGAATATGAGCAGCGACAGCATGTTTTTGTCCGTCCAGGCGTCTGGCTGCATATTCATACCCCAGTGCGTGGCGATACGGTCGGGCACGCTGGGATAGATGGCGATCGTCCAAATCACCATCGCGAGGACTAATATCACGCTGGCGATATACCAGCCCCAGGGCAGAGAGGACAGCTTTTGCCGGTCGGCCGAGGAGCGCGTCTCTACAATCGAGGTCAGCGGGACGTCCCAGCCCCTCTCCTCTTTCAGCGCCTTGGCCTTTTTCCACTGGGGAATGAACGCCAGAAACTGAACGCCCACCAGGATAAACGGGAAATAGAGCAGCGCCAGAAGTGTGAGCGCCGGCGCGGTCACATACTGCAAAACCGCAGCCGCCAACAGAACAACACAGCCGATCAGAATCACCGTATAATAGTTCCGTTTCAGGCCGCGCACCTCAGGCAGGGGGGCGACGGCTTCCGGCACCCGCACGCCGAACAGCAGGGATTTGCGGGTGAGCGCGGGTGTGATGATCAAAAAAGCCGCGACCAGGGCGATGATCCCGAGATTCGTAATAAAAAAGAAGAAATTCATGACTGTCCCTCCAATTCAATAAATATTTTTTCGCAGATGGCGCCAAACTCGCCGCATCCAATTTTGCGGCAGGCTGCGGCTGCGATGATGGGCAGCAACTGGCCGCGCAGTTCGTCCGTAAACCGCGTGTCGGCGGCGGGCAGCTCGGGGGAGATATAGCAGCCCGAGCGCCGGTCGATGACAACGTAGCCCTCGTCCCGCAGGATGGTGTAGGCTTTGTTGACCGTGTGGATGTTGATCCCGATGTCGGCGGCCATCTGGCGGACGGAGGGCAGCGCCTCAGAGGGCGTGAGCGCGCCCCCCGCGATTCCGATGACGACCTGATCCCGCAGTTGCGTGTAGAGCGGCGTATCACTGGAAAAATCAATTGTGATAAGCGTAAGATCATCTCCTTTTTGCTGTTATAATTGTTATATAACATATGAAGCAGAAAATGTCAAGCTTTTTCTGCCGAAATTTTTATAAAAGATTGCGCTTTTCTCCGGCAAGTTGTATAATTTAAAGTTAATATCACTGTGGGGGGTACCGGCATGTTAAATCACTTCTGCAAAGTTCCGCTGTGGGAGGCCAGCCGTCGGCTCACGGCGGTGGCCCTGGGAAAAGAGCCCGCCGACCTTGTCATCCGGGACGCGCGGCTGGTCAACGTCTGCACGGCGGAGATTTTAGAACATACGGACGTGGCCGTTGCCCTGGGCCGCGTGGCCCTGGTCGGGGACGCCGCACACTGCATCGGCCCAAACACAAAAGTGATCGACGCCCGCGGCGCGACTATCGCCCCCGGCTTTTTGGACGGCCACATCCACATCGAATCCTCTATGATGTCCGTGGGGGAGTATGCCCGCGCGGTGATCCCCCACGGCACCGTCGGCGTATATATGGATCCCCACGAAATCTGCAATGTGCTGGGCGCCAGGGGCGTGCGGCTCATGATCGCGGACAGCAAACGCGTCCCCCTCAAAACCATGGTGACCGTGCCCTCCTGCGTCCCGGCCATGCCGGATTTTGAGGACAGCGGCGCGAAAATTGACGCGGACGACATCCGGGAGATGATGACGTGGCCCGAGGTGGTCGGCCTGGGCGAGGTGATGAACTACCCGGGCCTCTTTGCCTGCAATGACGGCCTGTTCCGCGAGCTGGAGGAGACCCTCCGGGCCGACAAGACCGTCACGGGCCACTACCCCGAGCATGAGACCGGCGGAGGCTTAAACGCCTATATCGCCGCCGGCGTCCGCTGCTGCCACGAGTCCACCCGGCCGGAGGACGCCCTGGTCAAAATGCGCCTGGGCATGTACGCCCAAGTCCGGGAGGGCAGCGCCTGGCAGGATCTCCATGACCTGGCTCCGGCGATCAATACCGGGAAAGTGGATACACGTTATGTAAACTTAGTTACGGACGACGCCCATCCGAACACTTTGCTGTCCGAGGGACACCTCGACCGCATTCTCCGCCGCGCGCTGGAGGAGGGCATCGACCCCGTCGCCGCCATCCAGATGGTGACGATCAACACCGCCGCTTGTTTCGGCATGGACCATGAGCTGGGCAGCATCACCCCCGGCAAGTGCGCGGACATCGTATTTTTGGAGAGCCTGGACAATATGCGCGTGACCCGGGTGCTCATTGACGGAGACGTGGTGGCAGAGGATGAAAAGTTATGCAAACCGTTTTTGCCCTTTGCGTATCCGGATTGGGCCACGGATACCATGCATGATGGAGTTGACATAACACAAGACAGCTTCAGAA
>WQUU01000284.1 GCA_009781925.1 Bacillota bacterium
CTTTGGCAAGGGCAGTTACCTTATTTATGACTTGCTCCACACGCTGAGGAGCTTTTACATCATCGGATGTTTTTTTGAACTTTGCCGCTTGCTTGACATAACCGCCACGCTCAACCAAAAGGGTAACGATTTGATGGTCGATACGGTCAATGTTGACTCTGACTTCTTCGATTGAGCTACAAAGCATAATTATTCCCCGTAAGTTTTGGCATCCGCCCCAGCCAAGCGGCAAGCGGAGCCTGTCCGTGTCCGCTTGAGCGCAGAGTTAGGCATTGGCGGCAAAATCACGAAACACAAAGTATGGCCATATTTATGAGTATATAATAGTAATAATGACAAAATAATAACTAGAATGACGCCAGAAAGAAGTTTGAAATTCTTAAATGTCCAACCTAACGCCTTCTCAATCGCGTCATCAGATACATACCTTTGAAATGGGTGATCTTTGTGCAAGGCTCGTTTGAGTACTGTGCCACCAATGACAAGTAGGAGAGAGATAGAGATAAGAAGTAGGAGAGACCTGGATCCGTGACTTTAAGAGGGAAAAGACTCACCCGCAGGGTGAAGCGTTTTCACTCTGAGGCTCACGGATTCAGGAGAGAGAAAACGAGTGTCATATGTAAATTGCAATTAGCCTAACGCCCAAATTAACCGACGGCGAAGCCGTCCGGGTTGAATGAAATGTTAAGAAAGAGCTGCGACAAAAAGAATAATGGCGATGACTAAAGCGATAACGCCTTTTATTAATAACCCTCGTGGCCAAGCGGTAAGATCAGAATGCGCAAAGCAATATAGCAAAGCAATAGGGACAAAAAACAATATGGATAGACCCCAAAACCAATGCTCGTTCCCAAAAGCGGTAACCATGGATACGAGGTAGCCAACTAAAAATAAGGTGATTCCAATTGCAAATGCGATACCGGATACGACGATAGTCAATGATACTACGTTCATGAGAAATCCTAACGCCAAAATTAACCGGCGCGCACAGCGCGTCCGGGTTGAATGCAATGTTAGGCTAGACGCTTGCTAGCCGATCTTCGGAGGGACGACCTGATGATTCAATGACACATCACGGCGCCATTTCATGCCTTCGCCCTCAACCCAATTGAATAGCTCTTCTGCTGTCAATGCTGGATTGGCTCGAAGCGCATGACCGACCATAGCTACCGCCTGATGATAACCACGCCGATAGGTACCCTCGAGTTGTCGATCTGCGGGGCCTATGATTGTTCCAGGTTCCATAAGTATTCCTTTCGGATAAAGTGTGTGTCCGTTTCCTAACACCAGAATTAACCAGCACTGCACGTTTTACCGCGCAGCGTCCGGGTTGAATGAAATGTTAGGAGAAAACGATAGCCTGAGCGCACGACGAGCCGACGCGGGAGGCAACATGCCATGCACTGGCACCAGACTTTGCCAGAACCAGCGGCCAAAACAGTTGAAACTCGCGCAGCGTTTGCAGGCGAAGCCTTGAGAAAAGGCAAAACATACGATACGCCCAAACGCTTGAAAAAGAGAGTGCCGGTGAAATTAGCATGGCGGGTAGCAGAAGGATTTTCGGTGCATCTACCGCCCAAGCTAACAGGCTGCCGCGGAGCGGCAGCCCGGGTTGAGCACAATGTTAGGAGCAATGGCAAGAGCGAATACTCTTAACGAGATTTCTTGATACAGAGTACCCTGCGAACCATGTCGTCAGCGCTGCACTCGTAATTGCCAGACGGGGCAGAAGCCTTCCATTTAACACTAGTTACGCCACGGTCAATATCTGAAACCTTCACTTGTTCTGGACTAGTATTCCCACCAATTGATCGCGCAGTTTCCCTTTGAAGATTGTCTCCAGTACTTGCACAACCGAAAATAAATACTGAGATGACCGAAGCAAAGGCAATTTTAAGGTTACTTTTCATTTCCATTTCCTATCGTTCCAAAGTAAAGAAAATTAGGCGCAGATGGAGCAGTTATCATAGCCTAACGCCGATTAGACGAACTGTCTTGGGGGAGGGGGACAAGTATCGTCTAACTTGCAACACTTGTCAACTCCCCAGCGTGGAGCAGCCATTGTTTTTCATTTAGGCAAACCTAAAATTCAGCGGATGGAACACAGACCTCCCAAGTTGCTGGATCAGTTGCGTGAGGCGATCCGGGTACGGGGCATTACAGTATTCGGCCACTGCAGAAGCATCTGGTGCGCGTGAGAGCCTTGCATGATGGGAATATGGCGGCGGGTCAGTCCGCCGGATATGTTATTAGCGTATGCGTGCTTTGACTTTGATTAAGCGGCTGGATACTGTACGAGACTATGTCTGACACTCAGGCGCCTGATTCGCATGCAGCGGTCATTATCACTGCGGTTTGTGCCTTGGATCCCATCCGGAAAAGATCGTTGCGCCACGGGCCTTCGGGAGAACCGTGAACAGGCCCTAAAATCGGCGCGATCATGGCCTCTTATATTCATCCCCAGACTTTCGATGTGATTGTGATCGGCGGCGGACATGCCGGCGCTGAAGGCGCGCTGGCCGCCGCGCGCATGGGCTGCGCCACATTGCTGCTCACGCATAGCCTGGAAACGCTGGGGCAGATGAGCTGCAACCCCAGCATCGGCGGGATCGGCAAGAGCCATTTGGTCAAGGAGGTGGATGCGCTGGGCGGGGCGATGGCGATTGCCGCCGACGAAGCGGGCATCCAGTTTCGCATCTTGAACGGCAGCAAAGGCCCCGCCGTACGGTCCACGCGGGCGCAGGCGGACCGGGTGCGCTACCGGGCGGCGATCCGGCGGCGGCTGGAAAATCAGCCGAATCTGTGGTTGTTCCAGCAGGCCGTCGATGATTTGCTGGTGGAAGGCGGGCGCGCAGCCGGCGTGGTGACGCAGGCCGGTATCGCCTTTCGGGGCCACGCGGTGGTGCTAACTGCCGGTACATTTCTGGATGGCCGCATCCACGTTGGGCTGAACAACTACCCTGGTGGACGGGCGGGTGACCCGCCCGCCGCGCGGCTGTCGGCACGATTGAAGGAGTTGGGACTTCCCCAGGGGCGGCTGAAAACCGGCACGCCGCCGCGCCTGGATGGCCGCACCATCGACTTTGCCCGCTGCCAAATCCAGCCGGGGGATGGCATGGATGGCGCGCAGCCGGTGCCGGTGTTCAGCTTCATGGGGCGTGCGGACATGCACCCGCGCCAATTGCCGTGCTGGATTACC
>WQUU01000285.1 GCA_009781925.1 Bacillota bacterium
AATCCTGTTGGACGGCGAGGATATCAACGCCGGGAGCGTCAATGTCACCGAGCTGCGCCGCCGGGTTGGGATGGTCTTTGAGGTACCGACGCCCCTGCCTCTGTCGATCTTTGACAATGTGGCCTACGGGCCGAGGCTCCGCGCCAAAAAGTCCGGAAAGCGCATAGCGGAGGCCGTGGAGCGGGCTCTGCGCGCGGCGGCCCTCTGGGACGAGGTGAAGGATCGGCTGCACGTGCCGGCCGCGTCCCTCTCCGGCGGCCAGCAGCAGCGCCTGTGTATCGCAAGAGTGCTGGCCCTGGAGCCGGAGGTGCTTTTGATGGATCGCTCCTGTTCTGGCTTGGATCCCATCTCCACGGCCAAAATCGAAGACTCCCTGCGGCAGCTCAAGGAGCGGCTCACCGTTGTGTTCGCGCCCCACAGCACCCAGCAGGCCGGGCGCGTCTCCGACCGGGTCGCCTTTCTGCTGATGGGGCAGCTCGTTGAGGAGGGCCCGGCGGCGGAGGTCTTCGCCAGCCCCAAAGACCAGCGCACCAGCGACTACATCACCGGCAGATTCGGCTAAGTATGCTAAGTATGATATGGTCGCAGTGCCAATATAATAACATGAAACGTAATTTTTGCAGGGAACGGATTTATCCGTTCCCTACGATGGGAAAGGAAATCAAATATGGTTCGCGCAAATTTTGAAAGAGACCTCCAGGAGCTGCACAACGAACTCATTGAAATGGGCGGCTTTGTCGAGTCCGCCATTGAGGATTCGATTGAGGCGTTCAAAGCCCATGACACGGAGCTCTGCCGGAAGATTATCGAGAATGACAAAATCGTGGATACGATGGAAAAGCGGATCGAGGCCAAGTGTTTGTGGCTCATTGCCCGGGAACAGCCGGTGGCCTCCGATCTGCGGCAGATCACCACCGCGCTGAAGATGACCACGGATATCGAGCGCATCGGCGACCACGCGTCAGACATCGCGGAGCTCATTCTGCGTGTCCCGGACAAGAACGCGTTCTCCGATTCCGGGCACATCCCGCAGATGGCCGCCGCGGCCATCCAGATGGTGCATGACGCGGTCACCGCCTACGTGGATTCCGACTTGGAGCTCGCCGGGCGCATGAAAAAGGCCGACGACGTGGTTGACGATTATTTTAACGTCATCAAGCAGGAGCTCGTTCAGATCTTCGCCACTCAGCCGGAGCACCTGGATCACGCGGTCGATCTGCTGCTGATCGCGAAATACCTCGAGCGCATCGGCGACCACGCCGTCAACATCTGCGAATGGGTTCAGTTCTCCCAGACGGGCGCACACAAAAACACGCCGATCTTTTGAGGCAAGCCTCGCCCGTCATTTATTAGTCAATACTAATATCTATAGCTCAATAGAAGTTATAGCGAAATGTTTCTATAATAACTATAGATGGGCGGTGAGTAAAATGATTGATTTCAAGATAATCGGGAAGCGAATTCAGAGAGCCCGTAACGCGTTAGGGTTGACACAGGAGGTTCTTTCAGAAAGGATCGGGGTGTCCACAAATTATTTAAGCAAGGTTGAAGGCGGGCATGAGCGGCCAAACCTTGAATTGCTTGGAAAGATTAGCGTTGCCGCCGACGTCTCTTTGTCTGAACTGCTGACCGGTGTTGTTGAAGAGCGCCAATATCTGCAGAAGGATATTGCTGACATGCTGTCCGCTTGCTCGCCCGAAAAAACCCGCCTGATTTATGATGTGATCGTACGGATTGCCCATTATGATTAAAATTTGGGGCCGCAATAAAAAGACCGGCAGCGCCTTTTTACGCTGCCGGTTCTTGCTGCCAAATGGGTTTGCTTTTCTCTCCGGCCTGTGGTAAAATAAGGCTCGAAATCCTGTTCGCCAAGCTTTTCCAGTGTTTCGCATTTCCGTTTCGCGCACACTAAATAAACTGAGATTACCGGGTGAAGTCTATGGTCAAAATTGTCGCAAAGCGCAGCCTGAATGCCGCGCGCACCACTACCGAGATGGTCTTTGAGGCCCCGCTGGTTTCCCGAAAATGCCTGCCGGGGCAGTTCGTCATCCTGCGGCTGAACCAATATGGCGAGCGCTTCCCCCTGACGGTCGCGGACTACGACCGGGCGCGAAGGACAGTCACCGTTATCTATCAGGTCGTGGGCGCGTCCACCCGAATGTTGGACATGCTGGAGCCGGGGGAGGAGATCCAGGATTTTGCCGGCCCCCTGGGTCTGCCCACGGCGATGGAGGGGTTAAAGCGCGTCGCCGTCGTGGGCGGCGGCGTGGGTTGCGCCATCGCGGCCCCGGTGGCGCGCGGAATGTCCAAAAACGGCATCGATGTGGACATGATTGTGGGATTCCGCAGCCGGGACATCGTGATTTTGGAGGACGAGATGCTTAAGGTCTGCGCCCACCTCTATATCATGACGGACGACGGCAGCTACGGCGGGCACGGGTTTACCACGGACAAGCTCCGCGCCCTTCTGGAATCCGGCGAACGCTATGACCAGGTCACCGCCATCGGCCCGCCGCTGATGATGAAGCTGGTCTGCGACCTGACCAAGCCCTACGGCATCAAGACGGTGGTCTCCCTCAACCCCATCATGATCGACGGCACCGGCATGTGCGGCTGCTGCAGGGTGACGGTGGGCGGCAAGCGGAGATTCGCCTGTGTGGAGGGCCCGGAGTTCGACGGCCACGCGGTGGACTGGGACGAGCTCATCGCCCGCAACCGCATCTACATCGAGGAAGAGCGGGCGGCGGATGAGCACGTCTGTAAAATTGGACTCGGAGGGATGCAGCATGCCTAACATGTCGCCCGCGAAAAACCCCATGCCGGAGCAGGAGCCAGCGCTGCGGAATAAAAACTTTAGTGAAGTCGCCCTGGGCTACACCCGCGAGGCGGCCATGGACGAGGCGAGGCGCTGTCTGCAGTGCAGGAATAAGCCCTGCGTGGCCGGCTGCCCCGTGGAGGTTCGCATTCCGGAGTTTATCGGGAAAATGGCCGCCGGGGAATTCGAGGAGGCCTATCAGCTCATCTACGGCACCAACAGCCTGCCCGCCGTCTGCGGGCGGGTCTGTCCTCAGGAGACCCAGTGCGAAAAAGTCTGTGTCCGGGGTATCAAGGGCGAGAGCGTGGCCATCGGCCGTCTGGAGCGCTTTGCCGCGGACTGGCACAACGGCCACACGCCGGACGGCGATTCTGTAGGGCGCG
>WQUU01000286.1 GCA_009781925.1 Bacillota bacterium
TCACCGTCGGCGAGACCTATGTGATGCGGGGCATCTTGATGGACAAAGCCACAGGCGAACCCCTGCTGGTAGACGGCAAGGAGGTCGTCGCCCTGACGACTTTCACACCGGAGGAATCGTCGGGCAGCGTTGAGGTCACCTTCACATTCGACTCGACCGCGCTCGCCGGGAAAACCCTCGTCGTATTTGAGTCCCTTGAGTACGAAGGCGCAACAATCGCGGAGCACCGGGATCTGTCCGATAAAGGCCAGACGGTTGTCGTGGAGAAGCCCGGCGGCGGCAGTCCCCAGACCGGACGCGACGGCTTACCGATCTGGATGCTGATCCTCTCGATCGCCGCCCTGGCGGGCTGTGTGACGCTCATCCTGTACATTCGGAAAAAGAACAAACAGGATCACGTAAACAAGTAATCCTGTGATCGCATCGGGGCAGAGGATGTTAACACCCTCTGCCCCATCTGCTTGAAAGAAGGCATTTTGTGAAAAAGAAAAACGTGATCCTCGTGCTTATTATCTTACTGCTTGCCACCGCTGTGCTGTGCGGCTTTCTCTTTGTCCGGGCCTATGTAACCGCGCGGGAAGAGATGTCTGAGTATTCCGACGTGCAGCGGGAATATACCTCCGTCGTCTCTGCCCCGGTTCCAGCTACCAGCGATGACCACGGTGAAGACCCTGGCAATGACCATGCGCCGGCTGCAACAGACGGTCTTCCGTATGTCACAGCGGATTTCGACGCCCTGCTCCTCGAAAACCCGGACACCGTGGGCTGGCTGGCCATTCCCGATACGGTCATCAGTTATCCCATTGTGCAGGCCAGTGATAACGCCAAATACCTCAATGTCTCTTTTCTGGGCAAACGGTCAAGTGCCGGAACCCCTTTCGCGGACTCGGCCAATAATATGCGGGACCTCGACGCCAATACGGTGCTCTACGGCCACAACATGGGCTTTGGCCGGAAGGACATGTTCGGTTCACTGCTGTCGTACAAGGACAAGGATTTTTACGAGGCGCACCGGTACATACAGTTTGACACGATCTATCAAAGATATGGCTGGTGGAAGGTGTTCGCGGTCATTGAGCACGATATCCGCTCAGAAGCAAAGGAGCCCTCATTATATGACAGCGACACGGAGATATCCCCAGACGACCTGGTGTTGACGCTGTCCACCTGTGACAGGAGTAAATACGGCAAAAACGGCCGGCTCCTGGTGCTGGCGGTGAAAATGTCAAGTTTTCTTCATTGACCGCAGCGCGGCCTCGGCTTCCTGCTGGGAGGGAAACACGTTGCGGATCCACTCGGACTGCGGGTATACGCGCTTGGTGGAGATAAACTCCGACTCCGGCCACTCGACGCAGATGCCGGCGTCGTTGATGCTCACCACTTCCGCGGCGGCGACTTCGGGCTTGCGGGTGAAATGATTTTGCTTGATGACATAGACCCGGCCTTCCACCTCGTACTGCTTGAAGCTGCATTCATTTGGCGAGGCCGCCTCCCGCTGCCTGGAAAATTCATGCTCGGCCCACGACTGCAGGTTGAAACCCTTGCGCTGGAACTCCGCGTGGTCGAGCTTCGCCTTGTAAACGATCGTTCCGGTCAATTTGACTGTCATTGCGGGTTCTCCTCGGATTTGGCTGTCTTCAGTACCTTTTGCTCGAACTTGCTCAGTATACCATATTTTCATGGAGAAAGGGATGATTTTTTACCATGAACGAAAAAACAACGAGCCAGCATATTGCGCTCATCGCGCTGGCGGACATCGCGCCCAGCGACTACCAGCGCTCCACGAATCCCACCCAGGTGGCGAATATAGTCAAACGCTTTGACGAGGCCAAGCTCGGCACGCTCACCGTCTCCGACCGCGACGGCAAATTTCACATAATTGACGGCGCGCACAGGGCCCGGGCTTTGCGTACACTCGGTTATACGCACGCCCTCTGTGTTGTACTGACCGGACTGACTTACGAGCAGGAAGCCGAATACTACCGTACCCAAAACCAGGACAAGCGCCCCCTGACCCAGGCGGACCTGTTCAAAGCCGGCCTCGCTTCAGGCGACGAACAGTGCCTCAAGATCAACAGGATCGTTGAGGCGAACGGTTTTAAGATCGGAATGGCGGGCCGGAACTTCTTCAAAATCGCCGCGATCAACACGCTGTATACGATTGCCGAGGCTTACGGATACGCAGAGCTCGATGACACGCTCTGCCTCATCGCCACCACCTGGAGTGGGATCGAGCGGGCCTCCCAGCGGGAGTGCCTGCTTGGCGTCGCGGAGTTCGTTCATCATTACGGCCTGGCCGATTTTGCCGAGCGCATGCGGGACAAATTCTCGGTCGTCTGGTACGACTACACCGAGGCCATGCGGGTTCAGGGCTCCATCGGCTCCGCCACATCGAGCAAAAAATTCTGCTGTGTACTCGTCGAGCATTATAATCGGGGCCTCAAACGCAACAGCAAGAAATACCTGAAATGGGATGACAGGCCATGAAAATCGCCATAGACAAAATTGCGGTCACCGAACGGATCCGCAAGGAGATTATCCCCATCCCCGAGCTGGCGGCGAATATTGAGAAAAACGGGCTCATCAACCCTGTCACGGTGATGGAAACAGGCGGCGGGGTGTATAAGCTCCTCGCCGGGCTTCGCCGCATCAAGGCAGCGCAGCACCTCGGCTGGACAGAAATTGCGGCCCAAGTCTTTACACCCGAAGACGCGGAAGCCGCGCTCCGCATCGAAATCAGCGAAAATGAGCAGCGGGAACCGTTCACGTTTTCGGAAAAAATGGACTATGCCCGGCTGATCGAAGAGATCGAAAAAGAAAAGGCGAATAAGCGTATGCTGACCGGTAAAAAAATTGACAACCCTGTGGACCACGGTCCACAGGGTCAGAATAAAACCCGTGACATCATCGGCAAAAAAATCGGCATGAGCGGCCGGCAATATGCCCGTTCAAAATTTGTTGCCGAAAACGCGCCTCAGGATGTGATCGACGCGCTCGACCGCGGGGAAACCACAGTACGCGGGGTTTATGACGAAATACGGGCCGGTGCGAAGCAGCCGCCCTCTCCAGCACCGGCACCGAAGTCGCCCGCGCGCGCTCCTGATGTAAAGAGCCCGGCGCACCACAAGGGGCTCAGCAAGAAGGATCTGGAGGCCATTCAGAGGCTCCGGGACTACGACGCGCTGCCGCCGGAGGGCAAGATCGCCGAGTTGCAGCGCCAGCTTCGGGAGGAGCGCGCCCGCGCCGCACACGCCGAGTCCGCGCTCAGCCGGCTCCAGGAGCTGAATCACAATGATGTGTACCACAAGGACTCTATTATCGAAAGCTTAAAACGTCAGGTTTCCGAGCTGAACGCCGCGCTCGCGGCGGCGCAGGCCCGGATCCAAGAACTGGAGGAGGGATCATTATCTTAGACTGGATTTTTGAAGGCATCGCAAACTGGATCGCCAGCATCATCACGGGCATCATGGACGCCATCTCGGCGATCTTTCTGGGCGCGCTGGGGACCGACATGACGGCCATGGAGGAGTATTTCCCGTTTGTGACCAAGGCCTTCGCGATCATGCAGTACACCGCGTGGGTGCTCCTATTTCTCATCACGATTTGGCAGCTGTTCCGCACCTTCGGCGGCCCGATCACGGAAGCGGAAAATCCCTGGCACCTGCTGGCCCGCAGCGCGCTTTTCGCGCTCCTGATCGGGTATGCCAAACCCATCTTCGGGCTCGCGCTGGACATCGCCCGGGCGCCGTACACCGCCCTGATGGACGCCAGCATGGGCGCCGCGGACTTCACCTTCGCGGGGATCAATAACGTGCTGTCCAGCGGCCTCGTCACTTTGGTATCCGCAGTCTCCATCGTCGGCCTGCTGCTCCAGATCATCCTGATGATCGCCCTGGGCTGGAACTACTTCAAACTGCTGTTGGAGGTGGTGGAGCGGTACATCGTAGTCGGCGTCCTGTGCTACACCTCGCCCATGGCGTTCGCCATGGGCGGCTCCAAGGCGACGAACAAGGTGTTTCAGTCCTGGTGCCGCATGGTCGGGTCACAGCTCCTGCTGCTCGTGATGAACGTCTGGTTCCTGCGGGGCTTCGATTCGTCCGTGGGCGCGTTCGCCGCGAACGGCGGCGCGCTGACCAGCGGGCAGGGCAATATTTTTCTCTGGATGTTCTGCGCGCTGGCCTTCCTGAAAGCCGCTCAGAAGTTCGACAGTTACCTGGCCTCCCTGGGCCTGTCCGTCGCCCAGACCGGCAGCGGCATGGGCATGGAGCTGCTCATGGGCCTCCGGCTCCTCAGCGGCTTTGGCGGCGGTGGCTTTCGGAGCGCGGGCAATGTATTTAAGGGCGGCGCTTCCGCCGCAAGTGGAGCTGCGGGCACTGCCGGGGCGGCGGGGGCGGGCGGGTTCATGGCTGGGCTCGCTTCCAAATTCAAGGGCAACTCCTACGTGCGCGACGCGGTGGTCAGCGGCGGCACACGCATGGGGGCCGGCGGCAGCGTCGGCATTGTGGGCCGCGCCTTTGGCGGCATGGCGGCGAGAAGCGGCGCGGAACTGACCGGGGCCTCCATCTCCTCCGTGGCGGCGCGCCCCGCCGCGGTGTCCGGCAGCATCGCCGGGGACATCGCCGACCGCAGCCTGAAAAACTACATGCCCCATATGGCGGGCGGCCCCGCCGGATCGGGCGGGACGGCGCTCTCCGGCGTTACATACAGCGGCACGCAGATCACCGGTGGGCACATCAGCACGGAGGCGACACTGCCGGACGGCAAGACAGCCGCCGTGGATCTCTACAGCGCGGCCCAGTTTGACAGGCCCGGCCCCGGCGCACCGTATGCGATGGTGACCGCCTCCGACGGCAGTCAGTGGTATCAGGTGGCCGCCGGCGAGGGCATGGGCGCGTTTTATGAGACGCCGCAATTTTCTGGTGACGCCTCCGAGGCCGCGCAGGTGGCGGCCGCGTTCCCCGGCGCTGCCGAGGGAACCATGCTGCGGACGCTGGACGACGGCGTGATCGAGGCCAACACCCCAGACGGCGGAAGCAGCATGTGGCTGAGCAGCGCGCATTATCAGGAGCCGGACGCGCCGCATGAAAATATCCGGGACGCGAACGGCGTCGGCTGGTACGCCATACAGCCCCATGCCGCGTCTCCAGAGTTTGAGCCGGGTGAGGCCGGGCTTGCGTATAACCGCGCCCAATTCCAGCAGTTCATGCCGGGTTACGGGCAGGCCGTGTCGCAGATTGACGCCGCCCGCCGCGATGAGGGCATGATCGAGGTCCGGCACGCGGACGGGTCGGGCACGCAGTTCTATGATAAGACCATGTACCAGGCCCCGCGCGGCGACCATCAGGTCTATGAGGACAGCCGCGGCAATCAGTGGTACGCGATTCCCGGAACCCCGGCGGTCGAGCGCAGGCCGGTGTTTGAAGACGGCAAGCCGGTCTACGACGGTGACTCGCTTCGGACCGTAAATGTGGGGAGCGTCAAGTACAAGTCCACGCTCAGTAGATTCGAGGAGCCGAAGAAGCGCGATGTCAACGACCGAAAACCGCCGAATCCCAAGAAAAGATGATATGATAAAGGGGCGCGTCATAACCGACATGCCCCTTTACCGCAAAAATTACGCTTCATATAACAGGCTGCTGCTGTCCGACTGCCGGCAGTCTTGAATGTCGTCTACATACACGGTCTCCGCGTCGATCTGATAGACGATCCGGTATCTCCCGCCGGACATCATGTACCGGTATTTGCCGCGCGGGAGGTAGGGGCGGTCATACACGGGATTTCGGTACGGCATGTTCTCCAGGGAGCGGATGTCCTTCACAAGCTCTGCCAGCAACCGCTCAGCGGCTGCTTCGCTTACTTGCGATAAAAACTCAAGATGGTCAAACATCCTGTCATTTGCCGCTGGATCCACAATGACTGTGTACTCGATTTCTTCAGGCTCCACGGGAGTTCGCTCCTTTTTTGATGGCTTCCCGCATATTGCTCTGGAATTCATCGACCGTGTAACCCCGCGTACCCTCCAGCCGGGCGCGCTCGGCGGCCAGGAGCCGCTCCGCGACGGCCAGGTCTTCCTCCCTGCGGCGATAGGTTTCAATGTCCATGAGGACCGTGTCGCCTTCCCCGTTGCGGGTCAGTACAACAGGGGTTTTGCTTGTGCGGCATATCTCCGCGACACTGTTGTAGTTTTTCCGCAGTTCGCTTGACGGTTTAATAATAGGGAACATGTGTGGCCTCCTTGCAACGCAAAATTTGTATCTCTATTGTACTCAAATAAGGGGCAATATTCAACCCCTTAGGTCAACAATTTTCTGAACCGAGGTGATCTCCCATGTCCGAACCGGACAAACAAAACATCGGCGACGGCAGCGACAATTTATCTAACGCCGCGCGGAAGACCGCGCAGGCGGTCAAACAGATCGGGCAGGCCTCCGCCGCAAAAGCAGCTACGGCAGGTGGAACGGCGGCCGCCAACGCCGCCGCGGCCACCGTGCAGGCCGGCGCGGCCGGCGGCAACGCGGCAGCCGGGGTCGCGGCCGGTACGGCGGCGGGCGGACCTTGGGGCGCAATCCTCGCGGCGGCCTGGGCCATGCGGCACACGCTGTTCAAAATATTGATCGCCATCTGCCTGTGTCTGTTGTTTCTGATCGCTTTGATCGTGTCGCTCCCGTCAATCGTTTTTAACTCCATTTTTCATACGGACCCCGCCACCGTGCCCGAGTCGGGCCCCACCGACATGGTGGATATCTATGACGATCTGTCCGAGACGGTATCCGGCTGTGTGACGGGCGGCTACGACTACGCCCGGGCCAAGGTAGAACAAATTATCGCCGACGGCGGCTATGACTGCGACCTTTCCACGGAGGCGACCATCGACTACGGCCATGTGTCGGCGGACTACGACGTCTGCTATATCCTCGCGGCGTATTCGGCCAGCATGGAGCAAAAGGGTACGACCAAAGAGGATATGAAGGCAAAGCTGGACGCCGTGGCCTCCAGGATGTTCCCCGTTACATATGAGGTGAAAGAGACCACCGTTACAATCCAGCCCGAAGACGGGCTCGGGGCTTCAACAACCGAGACGGTTCAATATGTCGAGTGTACCATACATCCCTTCGACGCGTCCGTGATTTTGTCCGCCTTTGGGATCGACCCGGACGCAACCTATGGCCAGTTCAATATCCGCACGGGTGACGCCATTGAGAGCATGGCGACCGCCCTAAAGCGCACACTCTACGGCGTCACGGCCTCCGGGCAGGTCCCGCCCATCACCGACGCCGAGTTGACGGCTTTCTTGGGCAACCTGACCTGCAGCCCGGCCCGGAAAGAGCTGATGCGCGTCGCACTGTCCCTGGTCGGGCGCGTGTCTTACTTTTGGGGCGGCAAATCCGCTCCCGGCTGGAACGACGAGTGGGGTACGCCCAAACTGGTGACGGCGGCGGGTTCCAGCAGCACGGGAACACTCCGGCCATACGGACTGGACTGCTCCGGTTTCACGGACTGGACGTATAAGACGGCGTTGGGTGTCGATTCGATCGGCGCCGGGACCTCGGGCCAGTGGGCTAACTCAACCGCCATTACGGAGGCCGAGCTGCTGCCTGGCGATCTGGGCTTTCAGAATACCGGCGACGCGGCGAACAACCACGTACTGCTCTTTGCCGGCCACGACGAAAACGGCAAGAACCTGTGGGTACACTGCTCCGGCGGTGCGGGCGGCGTGGCCCTCAACTCACCGACCTATGTGAAATACTTCAGACGGGTAAACGGTCTTGACCTTGAACACATGACCGTGCCGATCCAGAGCGGAGGATGACATGATGGAAGAACGAGAATTTAACAACATCTACGCGATCCCGGCGAACTATACCGACTCCGGCAAATTGCTCGGCGGGATGCTGGAGACGCGCAATACGATCGAGGCCGGCATTCTGCTCCTGCTCGCCGGATACCCGGAGCTGATGTGGCTGTCTATCCCGGTCACCGCCAAAGTGATCGTCATGACCGTCACGCTGCTGCCGCTGGCGGTCGCCGCGCTGATGGGGATCAGCGGCGATTCCCTGTTTCAATTTATTGCTCATTTGGTCAAGTTCTTTGTCCGGCGCCGGAAACTGCATTTGAGGAGGGTGGGCTACAAATATGCCAAAGACAAAACAAAAGCGCCAAAGTGGCGCTCCAAGAGGAAATAACGAGATCCTGGAATTCACTCAGGACTTCATCCCGGTAAAGGAGATCAAGAACGGGATCATCGAGACGACCGACGGGCGATACATCAAGATTCTGGAGATCGAGCCCATCAATTTTATGCTGCGTTCCTCCGAGGAGCAATACAACATCATCTCCAGCTTCGCCTCGTGGCTCAAAATATCCCCCATGCGGATGCAGTTCAAGTCCGTGACCCGCAAAGCCGATTCGGACAGGCACATCGCCGCGGTGCGGGAGGAACTGGATCGGGAGGAGAATCCCCAGTGCCGAGAACTGGGTAAGCAGTATATTCAGCTCATTCGGGACGTGGGCAGCCGTGAGGCGCTGACGCGCCGCTTCTTCCTGATCTTCCAGTACGAGGCTCCGCCCGGACGCGGCCAGCGCGACGCGAATTACGCGGAAATTGCCGGCGCGATTCAGACGGCGGCGCAAAACGCGCGGGCGTATTTTTCCCAGTGTGGCAACAACATCGTCCAGCCGAAGGACGAGGACACCTTCGTCGCCGAGATTCTGTATATGTTCTTTAACCGACGCTCCTGTGTGACCGAGCCCTTCTCCTCCCGGCTGGATCGCGTGGTCCTCGACACGATGGCGGCAAAGAATAAGGTCATCGGCCTGGACCCCGTGCCCCACATCCGGGCCGCGCACTTCATCTCACCCAGGGGGAT
>WQUU01000287.1 GCA_009781925.1 Bacillota bacterium
GACATTTCACCACCGGACTTATGTATAAATTTTTGTCAGCGCGGCGACTGCGCAGCCGTCCCGCTTGCGGGGCGATCAACTGGGGTTCGGGGCGCTCAGCGCTCCCGAAAGATGATTCCCGTTGGCCACGGCACAACTCATGTCCAGTGCCAGCCAGGACTTGCCGACCTTTGGACTTCCGGCAAGGATGAACAGGCCGTACGGCAGGATGGCGTCGATGGTAAAGTCGAGTGGTTCGATGGGGCTCGTGAGCAGGTCTTTTCCTGTGATGATTTCGAGCTGTGGACTTGGTTTTTGCATTGGGAGCCTCCTTTGTGTTTTCGTGAGCGGTGACGCTTTTCGTTCTTACCTCCCTCCAAATTTTATCCGTCATCCGTCACCAACGTAGTAATTGCAACGCTTTCAGGGGTGACAGATAGGTTTTGGTGACGCTTTTTTCCTCCCTTCGCGGACCCTCGCGGGCATAATCTTATTTCGTGTCGGGATGCTTTTTGGCCGCCTCCCGATTTGCCCGAGCGGACGCGCCATTGCCGTGACGCGCGACGGTTGTTTTGTTGTCGAATACAGCGTAACAGAGGCTTGACAAAATTGCAAGAGTAACTTACAATAATTACTGTAGTGATGGATTGTCTCGTATTTTGTGTTTATCTATTGTCGCTTAACGGAGGGGTTCAAATTGATCGCCAGCGTGTATATCAAGAATGGTAATATTCACTTTTACAACGAAAAAGACGGCCTGTCCAACCTGGGCGGGATCGCCTATGAGCTGGGCAGGCCGCTCTTGAATTTCGTCTGCTATGAGCCGGAGCGTTTTGATGAGGGCTACGCTTTGGTCGCGGAAGCCTTTGACCATGAGTTCGCTTATCTGAGTGTTCGGAAGACGGAGTTTATAGCCGGGCTGAAGGAAAGAGCAAACGAATTTCAGCAACAGGAAACCTACCTGTCTTTCTATGATCAGACATTCATGCAATTCATTTGCGCCTTCACGCAGTCCCCGCGTGAGGCTGTTCAACAGCTCGCGGAGCTGTTTCCTGGCGCGGAAGAAAAGCTCGGATGGACAATGGACTTCGCGTGGCCGCCGTCACCGCCGGGATATTTTTACGCGGATAAAGAGAGACGGCTCTACCGAGCCGCCCTGGATGTCGTATCCCTGATGTCAGAGGATCTGCGTGAAAAGCTGAAATTTATGACGAATGAAATCGAGCTGCTGATCAACTTCCGCACGGCAATGGGAGCGTCGGTGGACTCACCGATGGAGTATCTCTATAGTATGGAAGCGTACAGATTTGAAAAGACCGACCGCTACTTCTATCTTGAAAATCCGCTGCGCTCGTTTTATGGGATCACCAAGCCGCCGGAAGTTGTCGAGCTGTATGAGATAAATTCGATTGTCGATTTGTTCCGGTTCGAGTTTGTAAAGATGATCGAGCATGATGTTTTCATCAAGAAATGCAAAAACTGTGGGCGCTATTTCATCCCGAGGCGTAGGGCCGACGCCGAATACTGTGACCGCACATTCGGCGACGGCGGCAGGAAGTGCAGCGAGGTCGGCGCCACACTGCGGTATGAGAAAAAGGTCGCGGAGAACCCTGTGTTGGAGGCATACGCGAAGGCGTACAAGCGGTTTAACTCCCGCACCCGCACGAAGAAGATGACGCAGAGCGAATTTCTGAGCTGGTCTGAGCAGGCAAGAAAAAGGCGGGATGAGTGTTTGGCCGGGGAACTGCCCTTCGAGGAGTTTGTGGCGTGGCTGGAGCAGGGGCGGTTACGGAGAAGGGCAGGGAAGAGTGCAAGTAATCCGATAGACCCTGCCAGTGAATAATAACACTATAGGCAATATGTTTGTAAATATTCGGATATTTCGGTGTGTTAGTATACAACCACGATTCTAAAGTTTCGACAAACGCAAACCATTTTGTACATTTATCTACTTATCAGAAGGAGAGTTAGCAGGTATAATTGAAGATGCAATAAATATTCACGTAACAAATATCAAGGAGGGAATTCATGAAAAGCAAACTGTCAACTTGTCTTGTCCTGGTGCTGACCGCAGCTCTATTGCTCGGTATATCTGCCTGTGGAACTACCCCGTCCAGTAGCCCCACACCCAGCGCGAATCCTACCGCAGCCCCGTCCGATAGCGCACCGGCCACTTCCCCAAGCGCTGCAGCCAGCCCGGAAGCCTCTGCGGATACATCGGCGCTACCTGATCAGCCGGTCACCATTAAGTTTCTGTCCAACAACACGGACAGAACCGCAGCCGCCGGAATCGTCGAACAGCAAATCATGGACGCCTATACCAAGCTGCATCCCAATGTGACGTTCAATCTTGAAACACTCGCGGATGTTGACGCGCAGACAAAAATGCAGGCTTATACATCAGCCGGGACACTGCCCGATCTGTTCGTCTGCTGGGGGACTCCCAGTTATTTCATGCCTTTGATCCAGGCGGATCTGGTGCAGCCGCTGAATCCGGCTGACTATGCCTCCTATGGCTTTAATGGCGGCTCCTTTGATAATTTCACGTTCAACGGTCAGCTATATGGTCTGCCAAGGAGCCAGGACATCATGATCTTCTATTACAACAAAGCCCTCTTCGATCAAGTTGGCGCGCAAGTTCCAAAAACATTAGAGGATATGCTCGCATTGGCAAAGACCTTTAATGACGCGGGGATCATCCCCTGCGCCGGCGACGGCAAGGATATGTGGCCGCAGGCTCTGATGTATCAGGATCTTTGCATGAAGGCATCCGGGAATCAGCAGATTTTAACCGACGCTACAATTAACCAGAAGACGACATTCTCCACGGATCCCAGCATATTGAAAGCGACGGACTACCTGAAGTCGCTGATCGATAACAAGTTCTTCCAGAGTTCCTTCCTCACCTCGGATTATACCGCGTCACAGGCCCTGTTCACTTCCGGGAAAGCCGCCATGTATTACGGTGGTGACTGGGATGAGAGCATGGCTGTCAACACGGATCTTCCCCAGGATTTCAGAGACAATATCGGCGTATTCTATACCCCGCCTTTCGCGGATGGCCCCGCAAAAGCGACGGATGTCATTGCTTGGAATGGCGGCGGCATTGCGATGGCGAAGAATTCAGATCCCGCTGTGAAGGCGTATTGCATGGACTTCATCAACTACATGATGAAGCCAGACAATTGGGCAAAAATGGGTTGGCAA
>WQUU01000288.1 GCA_009781925.1 Bacillota bacterium
TCTTTGCTCAGAGCGACCTTATACTTCTTGTTCATCGCCTATACCCCCATTCCTTGGGGTATAGTATAACACTAATTTATAATGCGGTCAAGACACTAGATAATCAAAAGAGCTGACGCGTGGATGTCACGTATCAGCCCTTTTGCATTTGTCGCTCTATTTACGCCGAGGTCGTCGGGGCGGTCGTGGCGTTCGGGACGGTAGTGGTCGGATCACTGGGGTACGGGACAGTTCCCGACGCGGCGGCCTGGATCGTGACGCTTTGGATTTGTCCGTCGCTGCCGAAAGCGATGACCAGCGTGTCCCCCGTTTGAATATCAGTGAGCGCCGCCGCATTGCCATCCTTGATGAGGATGGACGGGTTGTTGATCGTCAGCGTGGCGGACAGGCCGCCCGAGGCGAAAAACCGGCCGAACCCTTGACCGTTTTGCCCGCGGCCCGAATACTGCTGACCGCCGGGGCCTTGTGTGCCGGAGTCTGGTGTACCTGAGGCCGGTGCACCTGAGCCTTGGTTTGGACTGATTTGCGGGGTAGCCGCGCCGGGGGCCGTCCCATCATTTCCGGAGGTCGTCCCGTTTGCCCCGTTTCCGGCGTTCCGCATACCGCTCGGGAAGCTGATCAGCGATACCGTGACATCGCTGCCGCTGACCGCCGTGACATATGCGGTGACGGTGGTTCCGCTGAAAGTCAGCGTGGCGTTTTGCGCGGCGGCGGGGCTATTGTTGTTATTTCCACCGCCGCCGGCATTGTTGCTGCTGCCACAGCCGGCAAACAGCGCGAGGAGCAGTGCCGCGGCTGCGGTCAATGCGGTGAGCTTTTTCACATGCAAGGGAGACCCCTTCTTTCCTATTGAAGTGGAGCCATTGTACACCTCGAATGTGACCAAGCTGTGATGGGTGTGTGAACGTTGCGTAAATTTGACAGGGGCAACCCGGCAGCTGTCAAACAGCGGGGCTTTGATCATTGCGGGGGAAAACTATCGTGATCACCATGTGAAGAGAAGGCGGAAAATCCTATTTCGTCGCCAAGTACTGCAGTGCGGACGGGCTCCAAATATAATCGACAAACTCAGCGTTTTCCATGCCGCGCGTGTCGTTGACCCGGATGTCCGCGTAGCCGTCGCCGTCCACGTCTACAAACTTCAGGCTGGTATCGCCGCTTCGGTCGGAGAAATCGAAGGTCTGCGTGATCCCGGGGATTGTCTGCATGGACTCCCCCTCTTCCGAGAACAAAATCAGTATGTAGTCCTTTGCGCTGTCGTCGTAGCGGATGTCTATGATGCGCATCGCGCCGGTGGATTCGGTCAGCTGATATTCGGCCCAGTTGTCCGCCGCGTCTATGGTGGCGATGACATGGGCAATGACGGCGTTGTCGGCTCCGCCGCGGACGTCGTATTCATAGGTCTGGGTATCCGGCGAGGCGGACGGCGTCGGGGTTTCCGTTGGTGACGGGGCGGACGGCGGCGGTGGTGAGGCGGACAGCGGCGCTTCGCTCTCCGCCACTGTGGGGATGGCGCTCGGCGTATCCGCTGCGGTGACTGACGAAACACCGCAGGCGGTCAGCAAAAGGAAACTCAGGGCGCAAATGAACAGGGCAGGTAAATAGAATTTTTTCATGGTCAAACCCCCTCCAAAACAAGAACCGGGCAGGTCACCGCCGCAACGCTGCGGAGCCTGCCCGGTTTAGACGAAAAATCGCTTACTTCAGTTCCACAACGGCGCCGGCGCCCTCGAGCTGCTTCTTGAGGGCCTCGGCTTCGTCCTTGGAGACGCCCTCCTTGATCTTCGCGGGAACCCCCTCCACCAGGGCCTTCGCCTCAGCCAGGCCGAGGCCGGTGATGGCGCGGACTTCCTTGATGACCTTGATCTTCTCAGCGCCGAAGCTGGTCATGACTACGTCGAACTCGGTCTTTTCCTCCACTACGGCGGCGGCTGCGCCACCGGCGGCGGCGGGGGCGGCGACTGCGGCGGCGGACACGCCGAAGGTCTCCTCCAGGGCATGGACGAGCTCGGAGAGCTCCAGAACGGAAAGGGCCTTGACTTCCTCAATCAAAGCGGTAACTTTTTCACTGGCCATTCTTATTTTCCTCCTATGTTGTTATTTTTTTGGCGGGCGGGCGGCTGATAGCCGCCCTTACAGGGGTTGCGGACGGGACGCCCAGTGCGCGGCGGCCCTACAGGGCGGCCGGTTCGGCCGCCGGGGCTTCGGCGTTACCGCCGCGCTGTTCGAGAATTTGGCCCAGGACGACGGCCAGGCTCGTGATCGGCGCGAGCATGGTGCCGAGGACTCTGGAATACAGCGTGTCTTTGCTGGATAAGTTTGCGAGCTCGGAAATCTCCGCCAGGGAGAGCACCTTCCCCTCCATAAAGCCCGCCTTGATCTCGAACTTGTTGTTCAGCTTCTTGGCATACTCGCTGACGAGGCGGATTGGCGCGATGGGATCGTCCTTACCGGTGGCCAAGGATGTGGTGCCGTTCAGGATGGGATCCAGCTCCCCAAAACCCAGCTCGTCGATGGCGCGGCGCACCAGCGTGTTTTTCACGACGTTGTACTCCACGCCGTTTTTCCGGAGCTCTCCGCGCAGAGCGGTGTCCTCTTCCACGTTGATGCCCTTGTAGTCCACAAAGACACCGGCGCTGGCCCCTTTTAACCGATTTACCAGGGCGGCGACGACGGCCTGCTTCTCACTGAGAACCTTTGCGTTTGGCATATGTTCACCTCCTACTGTAATGCAATAGCGTCCAATGAAAAAATCCCTTTGCCAAAAGACAGAGGGATTTGTAAGCAACTAATAACTAATAGTGATATAGTTAATAACTAGAAGCTTTCCTCGGCAGGATTTACGGTTAAAACCACCTGCTGTCTTTGGAGCGCAAACGTATTGTAACAGATTGCATATGGCTTGTCAAGCCCGAAACGCAATTTTGAATTTACATATTGACAATCATCTATGCAAGTGGTACAATGCAAACACATAGACGATAATCTATGTGTCTGTCCAACTAATTTAAATTGTTTGGAGGGAACAAAATTGGCTTACGGGGTGATTCTATTTGGAAACCAAATCTGTTGTGAACGCCGAACCGTTCAAGGCATTCGCGGACAAAAACAGGCTGATGATTGTCGATATGATTTCATGCGGAGAATGTGTCGCATTCTGCAAAAGGGGCGTATATGACAAAGA
>WQUU01000289.1 GCA_009781925.1 Bacillota bacterium
ATCGGCTGGAAGTCCCCTTCGCGGTCATCCTGGGCGAGGACGAGATACGGAGGGGAGCCGTCGCCCTAAAAAATCTGGACAGCGGTGAGCAATGCGCTGTGTCGGTCGAAGCGGCGGCGGAAATCATTTTATCGGAACTCGCGCGGAGAAATTCCGGCAGCGTGATTAAGGAGAAAAACATATGAGCGGGCACCTCAGCCAAAACCGTACGCACAACTGTAACGAGCTGCGCCTGATCCACGCCGGGGAGCGCGTCAAGCTCTGCGGCTGGATGGAAAATGTCCGGGAGGTGAGCGCGAATCTCTGGTTCGTGGTGCTCCGGGACTTTTACGGCGTCACTCAAATCGTCGTGGAAGATGAGACACTGCTGGATATAGTGCGCGGCCTCAACAAGGAGTCTACGATCAGCGTCACGGGCACTGTCCGGGAGCGCAGCGCGAAGAATCCGAATCTGCCCACGGGGGAGATCGAGATCGTGCCGGAAAAAATCGAAGTTCTGGGCCGCTGCCGGTATAACGAGTTGCCCTTTCCCATCGGCCGCAGCCGGGAGGCGGACGAGGCCGCACGCCTTCGCTACCGCTATCTCGACCTGCGCAACCCGAGTGTGAAGCAGAACATCGTCCTGCGCTGCCGGGTGGTGGCGGCTTTGCGCCGGAGTATGGCGGAGCAGGGTTTTTTGGAGATCGCCACCCCGATCCTCACCGCCAGCTCCCCCGAGGGGGCGCGGGACTATCTGGTGCCCGCCCGAAACCATCCGGGGAAATTTTACGCCCTGCCCCAAGCGCCGCAGCAGTTCAAGCAAATTTTGATGGCCTCCGGCTTTGACCGCTATTTTCAGATCGCCCCCTGTTTTCGGGACGAGGACGCGCGGGCCGACCGCTCCCCCGGCGAATTCTATCAGCTGGACATGGAGATGGCCTTCGCCTCCCAGGAGGACGTGTTCGCCGTGCTGGAGACCGTTTTGCCGCCGATTTTTGAACGATACGGCAAGTATCAAATTGCCTCTGCCGCGCCCTTTACGCGCCTCGGCTACACGGAGGCTTTCGCGCGCTACGGTTCGGACAAGCCCGATCTGCGCATCAAGCCGGAGCTCCGGGATGTGACGGCGCTTATTTCCGGCTGCGGCTTCGGGCCCTTTGCCGGAAACACGGTGGAGGCCGTCGTTGCGCCGGATTTCAAAGAGACGCGCAAGTTCATCGATCAGCTCTGCGCCGACACGGAGGTGCAGACGGGGGAAAAGTCCTACTGGTTCCGCCTGGACGAAACCGGGGAGCTCGTCGGCGGCATCGCAAAATTCTTGGCGGAGCGGAAGGCCGAGATCATCGATGCGCTCCGGCTGAAGCCGGGGGCCTTCGTCGCCCTGGCCGCCGGGAAAACGGAGACCGCGCAGAAGACCGCCGGCGTCTTGCGCAAACTCCTGGGCGAGCGCGTGCCCTCCCTCATGGATCGGGAGCGCTACGAGTTCTGCTGGATCGTGGACTTCCCCATGTTCGAGCTCGGGGAAAGCGTAGGGGCGGATTCGATATCCGCCCCGCGCCTGGAGTTCTGCCACAACCCCTTCTCCATGCCGAAGGGCGGGCTCAAGACGCTCCAAAAAGCCGCGACCGGCGAGATCGACCCGCTGAGCGTCACGGCGGATCAGTACGACCTCGTGTGCAACGGCGTGGAGCTCAGCTCCGGCGCGGTGCGGAATCACGACCCGGAGATCATGATCGCGGCCTTTGAGCTGGTGGGCCTGGGGGAAGCCGATGTCATGGCCAAGTTCCCGGCTATGTACAACGCCTTCTGCTACGGCGCGCCGCCACACGCGGGCATCGCCCCGGGCGTTGACCGTATCGTCATGCTCCTGGCCGGGGAGGACAGCATCCGCGAGGTGATTCCCTTCCCGATGAACAAGAGCGCGCAGGATCTGATGATGAACGCGCCGAGCGCGGTGGAGCAGCGGCAATTGGACGAGCTGGGGATCAGGTTGGCGGAGAGGTAGGGGGAAGGGCGACCACCCCGGCGCTGCGGGCGCCAGGGCCAAGGGCCCACACCCCGCCCTTCGGGCGCCCCTCTCGAGAGGGGAATAGGGGCAAGGTCAAGGAACACCTTCGCCCCGCGCCCCCATCAGCAGTTGCGCCTCCAAAACAGCGCCGCATTTCAGGCCGATCTCCATATGGATGTTTTCGGTGGCGGACGCGTAGGCGTAGACCTCCCAAACGATTTTTTCATATTCCTCCTGCTCGGGGAACTTCTCTTTCAGCATCTTCGACAGCGATGCCCACGCCTCATCGATCCGGCGCTGGTAGTCTTTGGGGTTGATTTTTACGAGTTCCTCACCATACAGCAAAAATGACTGAATTTGTTGGAGATTTAACCGCGCGAAGATTTCATCGATGTAACTCATGATGTTGGCCTCCCAAGATTGACTTTTTTCTTGACTAAGCATATTATAATACGTCTATGGTCGAATGTCAGCAATAATTGCGTCTATGGTCGAATATTAGATACTATTACAGTATTGTGGGGTTGTTTTAATGCAAAATGAACAGATTGCTTCCCGTATAAAATCACTCTGTGCTGAACGCAAGGTGTCTATCGAAAAGCTGCTGCGCGACTGTAAAATTAGGCGGAGCCTGATATACGATTTGGAGAAAAGAGATAAGACCCCTTCGGTAAGAGTTGCTTACGACATCGCCGAGTATTTTGGCGTGTCCATTGACTATTTGGTGGGCCGGACGGAGCAGCCGGATGTGAACCGTTAACGCGGTCAAAGGTCAAGGACACTCCCTCAGTCAGCGGACAGCGCAAGGACAGCGTCCTGACTGAAGGAGCTATACAAAATGCCCTTGTCAAGCACTTGATCTTAAATATCAAAGGACGTGAACCCCCATGGTCTCTCGCATACGTTCCCTGGGCGTGACCGGCATCGGCGGCTATGAGGTCTCCGTGGAGTGCTTTCTCTCCGGGGGCCTGCCGGGCGTTGACATCGTGGGCCTGCCGGATCCGGCGGTCAAGGAGGCCAAGGAGCGGGTGCGCGCCGCCATCCGAAACAGCGGCCTCAGTTTCCCGGTCTCGCATCTGATCATCAATCTGGCCCCGGCGGACGTGAAAAAACTGGGCACGGTCTATGACCTGCCCGTCATGCTGGGAATCCTGGTGGCCGCCGGGGACGTGAAGCCCCAGC
>WQUU01000290.1 GCA_009781925.1 Bacillota bacterium
GTGCGTTTGGATGCAAAATCTGCCGCACGCGCGCTGGCGTCAAGATTGGGAATGAAAACGCAAACGTAAGGATGAGATATGTTCTATGGATTTGGATGCCATTCAAAAAATCGCTTATGATTTGATGGCGACAAAGCGCAGCCATCCTTTCAAGGAAAAGGGTAACAAATATTACCACGGCCAGAGGGTCGGCAAACTTGCGCTGACGCTGCGGAATCTGATCTTTCCTGGCGATGGCAGCCACGACGCTGTACTCGTCGCAGCGGCTTGGTTTCATGACATATCGAACGGGGAAGCCGGTCACGCGAGAAAGGGCGCGGAAGTCACAAAAGAGGTGTTGACTCCGTATTGTACAGCGGAGGAGCTAAGCGAAATATGCGGGATTATTTGCGTTCACGATGACCGGCAACCCGAGAAGCCTCTGCCCGACTGCGTAAAAATCCACCAGGATGCGGATCTCCTCGACCACTTTGGGACTTTTGATATCTGGTCCACGTTCCTTTACGGGGTGTCTCATAGCGAAACGATAACCGATACGGCAAACATATATAGAAATGTCCGGCCCACGGAATACGAGGAATATAGAAACCAATTAAACTTCGAGGTAAGCAAAAAGATATATGATGAGAAATATGAGTTTATGAGACGGTTCGGCGATAGATTCGCCGCCGAAAGCGATGGGGAGATTTGGGGGCTGGAATCCATACTGATTGAAGAATGAGACCGCTCTGCGGCTTCCGCGCGGATATGCCATGCGCACTTGACAATCCGCCCATTCCCGGGGTATAATAAAGTGCGCTCATATGGCGGTATAGCTCAGTTGGCTAGAGCATTCGGTTCATACCCGAAGTGTCGTTGGTTCAAATCCGACTACCGCTACCATGTTCACCTAAGACGGAATTCAGCGTACTTGTGATGCTGATATCCGTCTTTTCTTTTACGTCGATGCGCTCAACCAGCAGGTGAAAAGCTTTTTCGGCGGCGGCGGCTTTCAGCGCCTCCAGCCAGGCGGTGATTTGATCCGTGGTGACGTCTTTTGGCGGGGTTGTCTCGCGTAGCGCATCCATTTCATCCTGGAGCTCCTGCATCTGACGGCCGATAGCCTCCACCACTTTCGGAGGCAACGCCCCGGCTTTCAGGTTGCCCATAAGTGCATCGTATTCCCGTTGTTTCTCGCCGATCCGCTTCTTAATGATCGTATTGAAGTTCTCCGCCTGGCTCTTTTCGCCCGTCTGATACTTGCGAAGCGCGGCGGCGATCTTCTTTTGATTTTCGGTTGACAACAGTTCCTTTAGATAATTCGTGGCGGCGGCATCCACCTCTTCCATGCGGATCACGGGCGCGCCGCACTTCGCCGAACAGTAGTAGTAATGGTACTCATACCCCTTGCGCCGTGATTTCAGCCCGTGCATCTTCGCGCCACAGCTGCAGTATACCAGGCCGCTGCACAGATACACGGCCTTTCTCCCCGTCTGAATGCGTCCGTCCATGATCCGCTTGCACCTCCTGAAATAATGCCTTGTCGATGACAACCGGAATCGCGTTTTCGATGCGGATTGCACCCGGCTTCTCTCTCCGCCCGACGCGGCTGGTATCCTCCTGCAAAGAATAGACATACACGCCGGTGTACTTGACATTGCGGAGTATCTCATAAATCTGGGTGTATTAGTTCGTTTTCCCGCGCTTGCCCTTGATGCCGCGCTCGTCCATCTCGCGCAGGATATCCACGAATCCCTGACGCCGGGCCGCCGCCATGAAGATGCGCCGGACATATTCGGCCTCCAGCTCATTGACGACATTGGCGAAGTTTCAGGCGCTGGGGAAGAACAGTGACGCGCTGGACGGACTGAACGCCCACTGTGTCATTATGGATGAGCTGCACAGCGTGAAAGACCGCAACCTGTACGAGGTGATGAAGCAAAGTCAGAGCGCGCGCCGGCGACCCTTGCTTGTGATGATAACTACGGCGGGGACGGTGCGGGAGTGCATCTTCGATGATATTTACAGCTATCACGATCAATTTCCGGCCCGATGTAACGCAGCAGTGCGCCATATCCTACCGGGGTGTATACTACGATATTACCCGCGTGGATACCTTCGAGGGGTACAAGGACAATCTGCACCTGTACGCCACAATAAAGCAGAAACAGCCATCCGCCAGCGACGTGTACCCTTACCCCGGATAATTGAAGGCCGCCCAAAAGGACGGCCCGCAAACTATCGCAGTTGTATTTCCAATCTTTTCCCTAAAGCGCCGGCGATTTTTTGCAGGAACTCCACGGACGGGTTATAATTTCCGCTCTCAAAACGGCTGATATTGCTTTGTTTGGTATCGGCGAGTTCGGCGAGTTCCCCTTGCGTCATTTTTTGCTCCAAACGCGCGGAAATCACAGCTTTGATAAGGCTGTACTGCGGTTCCAGTGCCTCATACTCTGCGCGGAATTCAGAATCAGTAAGTGCCGCTTCTTTATATTCCTTGAAAGTCATAACGGGTTCCTCCTTCTGTAATCCTCCAAGTAGGTGTTCGCCGTGTCAATTTCCCTGTTCGGGGTTTTTTGCGTCTTTTTCACGAAGCCGCGCAAAAGCACGATATTACTGCCGACGGGAATAGAGTAGAAGATGCGGGATATGTCACTTGCTGACTTGATGCGTAGTTCCCACAGCTAGCCATGAATGTGTTTAACGTGTGGTTCGGTGAGTGTAGCGCCATATTCTTCAAGTACATCAATATCATGCACCGCTTTCACCCGATGTTTCACGGGCAGCGCATCCAAAAATTCCTGCACCGGTATACTGCCGTTCTCCTTTTCGTAAAAGACGATGTTCCACATGCTTTGCATTCTCCTACTTGCAATATATCATATACGATATACTCTGTCAATGGGAACCGTTTGACAATCCACTCCCCATGTGATACAATGATTTAGCCCTTTTGATGGTACTCAAACAGTATTGCGGGAGAGTATGGAGCGGGCTACCGCTATCAGGCAGGGCCTGGGGCCAGCTCGCGCCCCAGGCTCCGCGGTTTTTTCAAAGAGGTTTTGCACGCGCCCTCGCAGTATTTTTTGGGGGGATGCATTGTTGCGTGTATCGCAGCAAACGGATATCGTGCAAGTTGTCGGCGATGCGCATCATGGCCCGGTGGTC
>WQUU01000291.1 GCA_009781925.1 Bacillota bacterium
ACCACATGCCGGTCATTTGGGAACAGATTTACACAGGACATATTGAAAGTTACGCTGTTAATGCCAATCGTGATCTTGGGCTTGAAAGTTTGAGACAGGAATTCGCCGCGAACTTGCTGAACCCCTTTTCCCCTCGCTTCGCTGTAATCCCGAAGACCGCCCCGACTCTTTTTCCCGGTCGCGGTGATGATCGGCGATTCCGCTGGCTCAAGATTATCCATGTTCACGCCTCATTTCCGCGATCCGCTGCTCCGCCTCGGCTCGGGTAAGTGTTTTCACGCCGATGGAGTATACCTCTACGGTTGACGGTGACGCGCCTATTTTCCAGCTATCCAGCTTGTTGGCCATCGCCCGGCGGCACAGGAGCATATATTCCGGCGTCCCGTCACCAAATTCTGAAAGCCATTCGCTGGGGAAACCTTTGGCGGTCTTTTCGCCTTTCTTCCCGCTGCGGATACGGAACTCGCAGCAGTTGAGGTCAAATATGATGATCTGCTCGTCGTTTTTCTCAAAATAATTCGCTGTCATTTTGTACCGCCAGTGTTTCTGCCAGCCCATCAATTCGTACAGCACCTGAGAAAGCTGCTGGGCCGGAATATCGTCCGTGTTCCACGGCACCGCGTTCTTGTTGCGTCGCGTGGTCTTTCGTATAGCGAGAAGCCGCTCGGCCGGATGCAAAAGCAACTCGACATAGGCGGTTTCTTTCATCAATGCCACACAGCCGGCGCTGAAAGCGACGCCGTGGCCGGAGACCGTAACGGCGGCGGAGTTCCTGTTGCTGAACAATTCGCTCCGGACGCGCTTGGCCCCCGTGATATAAGCGACTTCGGTTTCAATATCCATTTCGGGGACGCGTGCCATCACGAAAGCGCCGAGATAATGGCCGGCGTCGTAACCGCCAAAAGCCGGATTCAGGGGGATGAACCCGGCGATCAACCCATGCCGGATCACTTTCACTTCATACAAATGGTTGAAGTACGGCGACGCGTGGTTAGCATTTAGAAGCAGCAGCGACCGGGCATGTTCGTCGATGGAAACAATCCCTTCGTGGTGTACCGGCTCATAAAATATCCGCCTTTGCCCGACGTTTCTCCTCGACTTATGGGACAAGAAACTGATGGTATATGTCTTTTGCATGATAATGGCGCCGCTGTAACGCTCATTGCGCAAAATTCCGGATACGCCTTCTTTTGACCAGGTCAGATTGCCTTTGGCGGTCGGCAAGGACAGGGCGGTCAGTGTCTCGGCGATTTCTTCCTGCGAATACCCCGCGAGAAACAAATCATAGATCAGCCGCACCGTCTTCGCGCCCTCCGGTTCGATCTTCATGCCGTACTTAACATCTTTCGTATACCCCAGAAGATTCTTGGTCGGGCAGAGATAATCGCCCCGTTCATAACACTCATTCAGCCCAAACTCTACTGACCGGGATTTCAACTCGCTCTCCAATTCCGCGAACATGGCGAACATCGTAAGGATGATTTTATTACCGACGTCCAGTGTGTTCAGGTTGTTGTTTTCAAAGTAAATGCCAACCGGCGGATCGAGGGTCAGAAGCATCTGTACCGTATTTAGACAATCGGCCGTGTTCCGGGCGAACCGCGAAACCTCCTTGATTACGATAAGCTCTATCTTTCCCGCTTGGCAGTCCTCCACCATATGTTGGAATCCGACGCGGTTGTGCATGCTCGTTCCGCTGATGCCTTCGTCAGAATATAGGCCGACGTACTCCCAATTCGGGTGTTCCGGGATAAATTTCTCATAGTGCGCCTTCTGATTTTTGAAGCTGTTCAGCTGGTCACTGCTGTCTGTGGACACACGGATGTATGTGGCGACGCGCAGCTTTTTCTCACGCCAATCCTTGTTGTCGTATGCCGGGTCAACTTCCGATACGATTCTTTTTGATAAATCGCGCCCCATGCCTTTCCTCCCACGATATGACGCCGGCCTGCCGGGGCGCGGCTCTTTTTGTATGACAACATATATTTGTTCTTTTGTTCGGATTCCTCTTCCGCCAAAGATATAACTGTGTGAAGCAATATCAGATCAGCTTTACCCAAAGTCAACAACCCCACATCCTCAAAATAGATACCCACGGGCGGCTCTGATTCGGCCAGCATATCCGCCACCTTAAAGAAATCATTGCTATTCAGGCATAGCCGTGAAATTGATTTTGTAATGATAAAATCCAATTTCCCCGTACGGCAGTCTTCCAGCATCCGTAAAAGCTGAGGTCGGTTCCTTACACGCATCCCGGATACGCCTTTGTCGCAATAGACATCAGCCAGCGTCCAATTCGAGTGGCTTTCAATCAAACTTCGATAACGATATAATTGTATATCAAAAGACGAGCGATCCGGGGATGTATTTCCGATGCGCATATATACTCCGATCCGCTGAGGGATTTCGCCGAAGCGCTCTTGAAAATCGCTGAATTTTATCACGCATTAGCCCTCCAGCTTCCAACACCAACCATCGACCCGTTTGATGGATTTTACGCTAAGGGCTTGTTTCGCTGATTCGTTGGATAGCAAGGAGGCGATGTTCAGCACAAGAGTGGTTTTTCCTTCTCCTGGATTGCCTTGGATTACGGTTATTTACCATAAGCGATATAGGGGTACCGGAGCCAATCTACCCGCTTGGAGGTGATATCTGAATAGTATCTGATTTTTGTGCTTTCGTGTGCCCCCTCTAACATCAAGCCACCTCCCGAGCAACACGGTCGAGCGTAAATATTCTATCATCGACTTGCCTGCAGAACCAGAAACCTGTGGGACAAATTCTTGCTTTTGGAGGACAAGTGATGATGGAAACCATGCTCATGACATTCATGGCCGCGTTCGCGAGAATCGTTCGGACGGAACGGGCGCGGCAGAACGTGACGCAAGAGGAACTCGCGGAAATGGCGGATATTACGCCGCAGTTCCTTTGCAAACTGGAAAACGGCAGAAAAACCGCCAGTATTGAAACCTACATGAGAATAGCCGCCGCGTTACATCTGCGATTGGCTAACTTATTCAGTGAGGATAAGTCTGTCAATTCATCTGTTGAGGACACGCTGATCCGTTTGCTGGGCGATTGTTCGGACTTTGAAAAGCGTATATGCTTGAAAGCGGTCGAAGGCATTCTCGCCGGCTTTCGCGAG
>WQUU01000292.1 GCA_009781925.1 Bacillota bacterium
TTCTTTGCTCAGAGCGACCTTATACTTCTTGTTCATCGCCTATACCCCCATTCCTTGGGGTATAGTATAACACTAATTTATAATACGGTCAAGACACTAGTGTCAATGTGTGTTCAACATCGCGTTATACTTATTTTAAATACGTTGTTGATATTCTTTAACCAGTTTCCCCAGTCTAAACAAGGGACGCAAAATCAATAGCAAAAGAATACCCACAAATGCCGTTGATATAACCAACATAGTCCAATCAATCACATGATATTTTAACGCAAAGTAAATAATTAAGCCGTTAATTGGCAAGATAAGAGTCACTCCTGTAATTAAGCCGGGAGCATATCTTTTCATTACAACAGTCGCGGCAAGATGAGGGAAAAGCACATTTATAATCATAGCACCGAGAAAACCGAAATACAGATATTTCAGGACAAAGCTATCTTGAAACATAAAAAAGAGCGCGGTAGACAAATACGCAAAAATAGTAACAATTATAACAGCAAAGTGAAATTCATATGGGTTAACCTCCTTATGAAAGCGGGACGTATATTTTGATCATACAGGCAACCAAATTGCTTCTTCAACATTATGCAATGAAATTGCAAAAAGAAAAAATAAATATATCGTATCAACCATATATTCCCCTGTCCAAAATATAAATACTCTGCGCCGCGGAGACCGCCGCGCCCCTATAGGCTCCTTATAAAAAGGAGCTGTCAGCGCGCCTTCCCCTCCAACGGAGGGGTGGCCGTAGGCCGGGGTGGTCGCGCCGTCCGCTGACTGAGGTTTGCCGTTTCAATGCCCTTGTCAAGCCCTTTACCTTATCCCTCCACAATCCTCACTTCCGGCTCCAGCTTCACGCCGCTGGTCTCGTGCTCGCTGTTCATTTGAAGATATTCAAAATAGTTAATACATTTTCAATCACTTGTCCGTTTTGCATATCTTCAGTAAATATTTCTTTGCATTCACTTTCAAGCGCTGACGCAAGCATAAGGCAGTCATAATAAGCATATCTGTATTTTTCGTGTAAATACAGTCCCTTTTTTATAGTGCCCTCATTGATTTGGATAATTTCACAAACCGAACAAATCTCATCAATGGCGTCTTCGATACTGTTTCTGCTAATGTTCCACTTTTTTGTGCAGACATTACTCAATTCGTTTAGCGCCTGCGTACTCGTACAGCAATTGTTTTCACTGATCACGCTTTTACAAATATTACGCTTTAATGGTTCACTATCTGAATAAACATACAGAAGAATGTTCGAATCCAGGAAAACCCTATCGCTCATTCGCTTCCTCCCGGTTGAACACAAATCCCCGCGTATCAAGTTTCATAGCGCTGAACGTGGGTTCTGCCTTGTCAGAGGGGCCCTTTGATTGTTCCGTCGGCTTTTCTGATAACAGGATTACCTTAACTCTGTTTGAAACCTTATTTCTGTATTCAGCTGGTATACGGATTATGCCATCGTTAACAGCGGTTTGAAATTCGTAGGCTTCCATCTCAAGTCACTCCTATCAAAAATAAATTTTTTAGTTTTTAATAATCCTCACTTCCGGCTCCAGCTTCACGCCGCTGTGCTCGTACACCGCGCGCTGGACGTACGCCATCACGGCCCGCACGTCGGCGAAGGCCGCGCCGCCCAGATTCACCACAAAACCCGCGTGCTTTTCGCTGACGGCGGCGTTTCCGATCCGGAACCCCTTCAGCCCCGCCTCCTCGATGAGAGCGGCGGCGTAGCCGGTCTGCGGGCGCTTGAAGGTGCTCCCGGCGGAGGGCAAGTCCAGCGGTTGTTTTGCGCTTCTGCGCGCATAGAGCTCCCGCATCCTCTCAAAAATGGCCGCGGGGTCGTCCCGATCCAGCGCCACCTCGCAGCCCAAAATGACGGCGTCGGAGTCCGAAAAAACACTGTGGCGGTAAGAAAAATCGCAGTCGGCGGCGTCCAAGTCCAGAATGTCCCCCGCGGCGTCCAGGATACGCACGCGCGTGACGACGTCCTTCATCTCCCCGCCGTAGGCCCCCGCGTTCATAACGCAGGCCCCGCCCACGGAGCCGGGGATGCCGTGGGCGAACTCCAGCCCCGCCAGACCCAGTTCGGCGGCGGCTTCGGCGAATTTTTTGAGCGCGCAGCCAGCCTCGGCGTAGAGGCGGCCCCCGCCCGCTGGCGCCGCGTCTGTGGCCGCCGTGTCCAGGGATCTTACCCGGGAAAAGCCCTCGCCCAGCTTGACGGCCACCCGGTCAAGCGGCGCGTCTGTCACGAGCAAGTCGGTGCCCCGTCCGATGATGAGCGGCGTGATTTTTGACCCGCGCAGCAGAGCCATGAGCGCTTTGATCTGCGCCTCGCTCTCCGGCAGCGCCATGACCGCGCAGGGGCCGCCGATCTGAAAACTGGTGTGTCTTGCGAGCGGCTCGTTTTGCAGCAGGGTCAATTCCGGCAGCGCACGATGAAGACGGGCAAAAAGGTCATCCATAATGGTACCTCTGATTTAGAAAATGCCTGTAGGGGACGCCGCCCTCGGCGTCCCGTATTGTGGAAACGTCCAAGGAACGCAGGACGCCGCCCTCGGCGTCCCGTATTGCGGAAACGTCCAAGGAACGCGGGACGCCGAGGGCGGCGTCCCCTACAAGGTCAATAGCTCAAAAAGCCCGAGGTGCCGTAGCGGTCGGATCTGTTGTGAAAACCGCCGCCGTCAATCTCACTGTCGTGGGCGCTGGCGAGTTCCAAAGCGGCGTTGAAGCCCATCTTCTTCTGGCGGTTGTTCATGGCGGCGATCTCCAGGACAACGGCCAGGTTCCGCCCGGGGCGAACCGGGATGGTCAGCATGGGCACCGTGACCCCCATCAGGGTGAAAAATTCGCTGCTCAGCCCCAGGCGGTCATAGGTCTTCGACTGATCCCAAATCTCCAGTTTGACCACAAGGTCGATGCGCTCGGAGGCCTTGACCGCACCCATGCCGTAGATTCTGCGGACGTCCACGACGCCGATGCCTCTGAGCTCCATGTAATAGCGGATGAGCTCCGGGGCCGTGCCCACGAGGGTCTTGTGGCTCGCCCTCTTAATTTCCACGGCGTCGTCCGCGATGAGGCGGTGCCCGCGTTTGACCAGCTCCAATGCCGTCTCGCTCTTGCCGATCCCGCTCTC
>WQUU01000293.1 GCA_009781925.1 Bacillota bacterium
TGGTATCGAACTGCTGAGCGGGCGGCCCGTCAGGCAGGGTGAGACGCTGGAGCTTGCGCCGTGGGGCGTGCAAATTGTGGAGATTTGAGACGGGGGATGTCCGATGTCCGGGATCACCATCCGGCGTTTGCAGGAATACATCAAATCAAAGGATTATGACCCCGGCGCCAAGCGGGATTACTTCCTGAGGCTGGCCGAGGAGGTAGGCGAGCTGGCCCGCGCGATGCGCCGGGGCGCCGGGCCGGCGACCGTGGACAGCGTCAAGGGTACCGTCGAAGAGGAGCTATGGGATATCCTCTATTACACGCTGGCCATCGCGAACTGCTACGATATCGATGTGGAGACGTGGATCCCCGTCAAGGAGAAGCTCAACGACGAGAAGTACCGCACCGGGGTTGAGTTCGATCCCGTCGGCCGCCCCGATTGACAACCGTGCCCCCATGCGCTATAATAAAAATAGAGGGCAGACCGCTCTTGGCGGTTAGCCCAAAGTGCTGATTACGAAAGTAACCGCTGCCTTGGACGGAGAGCGGTTATTTTCGCGTTTGCTTGACTATGTATGCGGTGATCACTAGGATCAAGTATAACACAATCAGATATTCCACGCGGCCTCACCCCCTTTCGGGAGATATGGCTAACCGCCTCATCAGAATTTTCACCGGAGGATTCTGATTATTTACTGCCCTCCAATGTAGATTTTACTCGATACTCGCATTCGCTCTCACAGTATTTGCGAATACTGCTGTCGCTCATGCTCGTTCGCAGCATCCGCGGATGCTGCGGGAGTCACAAGGTCAAACAAAAGTTTTGAATATAGTGAATTCTATTCCCCTCAAATCAGACCCCGAGATTCTTGTTGCCCCCTTGCTTTTCCAGCGAATCCGGTTTATAATATAGGCGGGATAAAATCCCGGTAAATGCAAAAGCCAAGGCAGACGTTGATGCTAACGACATCAGCGTCCTGTCTAGAGGTGAAGGACCACCTGCAAACAACCGGATTCCCGGCGCCCTGGCACCAACAGTATACCATTTTCCCGCGTATTTCACAAGGGGGATGGAATGTGCGGGGTGGGCAAAGGGATGAGCGTTGGGCTTCCCCGTAGAAATGGAAAGCACGCAGGTAAACCGCCGGAGCGGCGAGACCTCGCGTGCTTTTGTGTTTGCTTGGGGGCCTTCTTCCCGTAACGGCTGAGCTATACCAACGGCTGCTCGGATGCCGTTGCAAGCGGTGGGGCGATCCGGTTACCGTCCCCGATTCATCGCCCCGTCCGCTCACAAGGCCCCCAACACGAATCTCTGGCCGAACCGGTCCGGACTTTTTCAGGCTGCTCCGCCGGAGATTCGCATCTGCAAACGAGGTGTGATAGTTATGACAGACGACGGCAACCGGACAGTGGATGAGTGGGGATGGCTGGTCATCCCGAAAGAGGTGCGGGAGAAATTCGGGGCGGGCGGCGGCGAATGGGCGCTGAAAGGCAGGCTCCGCGCCGCGCGGGCGTATCTGGGCCTGACGCAGTGCGATGTCACCAAGCATCTGCACATCCACCGCTCTACCTATTTGTACTACGAGACGGGGAAGTCCCATCCCAGCCTGAGAGTCCTGCGGGAGCTGTGCGCATACTTTGGCGTCTCGCCGGAGTTTCTGCTGGGGCTGGAGCGACATAAGGGGTTGTAGTTATGGGAAAACATCCGCCGCGTTTCGCCGCGGCGGATGTTTTTTGAACGAAAGCGCTATTTGGGCGGCGCGGCGGTTAGGGTCAGCTTCCGCTATCCACGGGTGCGGCGAATGCCGCCGCCGATACCGGCGTCGTAAAGAATCCGTGAGCGACCCGCACCACCCTGCCGACGATGCAGTCCCCGGTGATCGGCGGATCGGGCGCGGCGTTCGCGTCGCCCTGGGTGATGAAGAAGGGGCCCTGCTCGCTTGAACCGGAGATGGACTGCTCGATTTTGACCACTCGGTGGGCCAAATACGTATTGCCGGTGGTTCCGACCTTAAAAACGATAATGTCCCCTATATTGATCTGGCTGGGATCGACCGGGACGGCGACGACGGAATCGTTTACCTTAAACGCGGGTTCCATCGAGGGCGACAGAACCTTGTATGTCTTTGCGCCGGACGGCATTGTCAATATCGTGCCAACAGAGCCCAGGGAGAAAAATCCCGCCGCGCCAAGCACGACGATCACAGCCAGCGCGATGGCGACGACGGCCGGCTTGTGGCTCTTCTTTTTCGGCATTGGCACAAAATAAGCCGGTGGCGCAAAAGGCGGCGGAGGCGTCTCAAGCGGCGCGCCGCAATAGGCGCAGAATTTCTTGCCGGGCTGGACCTCTTTGCCGCAATTGCCGCAGAACATCATGACAATGTCTCCCACTTTGTACAATCCGGCGGACGCGCCAACGGCCCGCCTCTGCATCCCACATCCAAAACCAGAATCCCACTGCGGGACGCTGAGGACAGCGTCCCCTAATCCTGGCGCCTAATCCCTGATCCCCCGGCAGCTCTACTTCCTCCTGAAATTCGTAGAGACGAACAGCGCCGCCGTAGCGACGAGCTGGAAGAGCAGCACCGGGATCAGCGTGGTCATGCCGGCGTCCCCGAAGGCCGAATATTCGAGCACCGCCACGAGGCCGAGCACCGCGAGCACGCACATCGCAATGAGCGCGCGGTAGACGCCCTTGCCAAGCGCGACCACGCTCTCGAGCAGCGCGGCAAAAGCCGGGAAGCCGCCGGTGTACGCCATGCCGCCCGATTCCTCCACGCGCTCCTCGGTATCCGCGCGGAAGCTGTCCGCCGTGGCGGCTGCCATGGTATCCGCCGTGTTTTTGGGGAGCCGGAACAGCTTGCGCAGCATGGCGCCGGTGCAGTTGGGATCCCGCGTGGCGACCGCCAGGGAGAAGCCCTCCCGGTATATCAGCCGGCGCAGCGGCGCGGCGATGCGCTCGTCCACCTCATACCCGATGGACAGCAGCGCGCACAGCGCCCCGTCCTCCGCGACGTAGAGCGGATAGCCGCCGTTTCGCTGCAACCGCCGCTCCACCTCTATATCCGGCGCGGAGATGCCATGGCTCTCCAGCAGCTGGCGGATGCCGACGATCACCCGGCGCCCGCCCACATAGCCGGCCAGACCCAT
>WQUU01000294.1 GCA_009781925.1 Bacillota bacterium
CACATCGGCGCTTACCGCGTCGAGGTAGGCGGATCCCCCATTACTTTCCTGGACACGCCGGGCCACGAGGCTTTCACCTCCATGCGCGCCAGAGGCGCCTCCGTCACGGACATCGCCATTTTGGTTGTCGCGGCGGACGACGGCATCATGCCCCAGACCGTGGAGTCCATCCGCCACGCCCAGGCGGCGAATGTCCCCATCATTGTGGCCATCAACAAGATGGATCTGCCCGGGGCCAACCCCGACCGTATCACCCAGCAGCTGACCGAGTATAACCTGGTCTCCGAAGACTGGGGCGGCGACACCATCATCTGTCAGATTTCAGCCAAAACCGGCATGGGCATTGATAGATTATTGGAGATGATCACGCTCACCGCCGAGATGCAGGAGCTCAGGGCCAATCCCAACCGGGCCGCCCGAGGCGCCGTGATAGAGGCGCGCCTGGACAAGGGCCGCGGCCCCATCGTCACCGTACTGGTGCAAAACGGCACCCTGAAGCAGGGGGATGTCATCATCGCCGGGACGGCCGTGGGTCGGGTGCGCGTGATGACAGACGCCCAGGGCCGGCGTGTAGACAGCGCGGGGCCCAGCATCCCCGTGGAGATCGCGGGCATGGGCGAGGTACCCGGCGCGGGAGACACCTTCAATGCCGTGGCCGACGAGCGCATGGCCCGGGAGCTCGCGGAGCAGCGCAGCCAGCAGCAGAGAGATCTGGAGCAGAGCGGCGTGAAGAAGGTCAGCTTGGAAGAGCTCTTCGCCCGCATCCAAGAGGGCGAAGTCAAAGACTTCAACGTCATCGTCAAGGCGGACGTCCAGGGCAGCGCGGAGGCCGTCAAGACCGCGCTGGAGAAGCTCTCTAACGAGGAAGTGCGCGTGCGGGTCATCCACTCCGCCGTGGGCGCGATCTCGGAGAGCGATATCATGCTGGCCGCCACGGCGGACGCCCTTATCGTGGGCTTTAACGTCCGGCCCGACAGCGCCGCCCGGGACAGCGCGGCGCGCAGCGGCGTGGTCATCCACCTCTATCAGGTCATCTACGACATCATCGACGAGATCGGCTCCGCCATGAAGGGTATGCTGGCCCCGAAATACAAGGAGGTCATTACCGGCCACGCCGAGGTGCGTATGGTCTACAAGGTCTCCAAAGTGGGCACGGTTCTGGGCTGCTATGTGACGGACGGAAAGGTTCTGCGCAACTGCGAAGTGCGGGTTTTGAGAAACAACATCGTGGTTTTCACGGGGCATCTGGCCTCTCTGCGCCGCTTCAAGGACGACGTGCGCGAGGTGGCGGAGCACTACGAGTGCGGCATGCAGATTGAAAAATGGAACGACGTCCAGGAGGGCGACGTCATAGAATGCTACGTGATGGAGCAGATTAAGGGATAGGGGACGGGTGACAAGATGCGGAACGTTTATTCAATCAGTGAGATAAGCTCCCGCGTCGCGCCGATTGCCCGCGCGTATGGGACGGAGAGGGTCACGCTTTTTGGCTCGTACGCCAGGGGAGAGGCGAAACCGGGCAGCGATATTGATTTGCGTATTGATCGGGGCAAAATAAAAGGGCTGTTTCAACTCGCGGGTTTTCAGCGCGAACTTGAGGAAGAATTTGCTGTACCTGTTGATGTGTTGACGACAGGCGCGCTGAGTAAAGAGTTTTTGAACCGGATCAAAGGTGAGGAAGTCGTGATTTATGAGCAGTAATAGCAGGGATATTAATGTGCTTGAAAAAATCGTAAAATATTGTGATGAAATTGCTGAGGCCAATCACGATTTTGGAAATTCTCTTGAAATGTTAAAGACGAAATCAACGTATAAAAACGCAGTGGCCATGTGTATTCTACAGATTGGTGAGCTTGCGTCATACTTGTCAGATGATTTTAAGGCAACCCATTCCGATATGCCATGGCAAGACATTAAGAGAATGCGAAATATCGCCGCGCACCGTTATGGCAGCTTCGATGTTGAAGTTTTGTGGGACACCGTAACAAACGACATCTCTGCCTTGCGTGACTATTGTCTTGAAGTAATTAAAAAATGCAGCCCAGGTGACAAAGACCACTAAACGAAGGGGCGCTGGTTTATGGAATACCATGTGATAGACGTATTCACTGACAAGCTGTTCGGTGGCAACCCCGCCGGGGTCTGTATGCTTGACCGCTGGTTGCCCGACTTTGTTTTACAAAGTATCGCGGCCGAAAACAATCTGTCCGAAACAGCATTTTTGATCAAGCGGGACGGCCATTATGATTTGCGCTGGTTCACGCCGTCCATCGAAGTTGACCTCTGCGGGCACGCCACGTTAGCAAGCGCGTATGTGCTGTTCCAAGGGGCCGAAAAGGCGGCAGATGAGCTAAAGTTCAAAACGATGAGCGGCATGATAGATGTCACACGGGAAGCCGATCTGCTCTATCTTGATTTCCCGTCACGTCCAGTCAAACTCTGCCCGATATACCAGACCTTTGAAAAAGCGTTTCATGTGAAACCGGTGGCCGCTTATAGAGCCGTGGATTTTTTGATCCTGCTGGAAGACGAGGAGACGCTGCGAAAACTAAGCCCCGATTTTAATATTCTCAAGCAGGTAAAAACCGAAGCGGCCCTTGATAGTGACAGTCTTGGGATCATCGTTACCGCGCTTGGGAGCGACTGCGATTTTGTATCACGTTTTTTCGCGCCGGGCGCCGGGATCGACGAGGATCCGGTTACAGGCCGCGCCCACTGTTCGCTGATCCCGTTCTGGAGTGAAAAACTTGGTAAATCCAAACTGGCCGCGAGGCAACTCTCAAAAAGAGGCGGTACGTTACTCTGTGAGAATTGCGGCGAACGTGTGAGGATTGGCGGCAGAGCCGTCAGGTATTTTACAGGCAATATTGAAGTATAACTGTTTTGATTTCAGATATTTAGGTGCAAACAATGCCAAGTTACAGACTCGACCGCACAAACGACGATATCCAGCGGGTGTTGAGCGAACTTCTGCGCTCGGTGAAGGATCCCCGCGTGCAGCAGGGGCTCATCAGCGTCACCCATGTGGAGACCACCGGCGACCTCAAATATGCGAAGGTGTACCTCAGTGTGCTGGGGCTCGAAAACGCCAGGGAGTTTAAGCGCGGCCTCAAGTCCGCCTCCGGCTGGC